>CBFGSB010000001.1:0-65677 GCA_965651325.1 uncultured Chromatiales bacterium
ATTTGAGATCGGGATAGCCCTTGAAGCCCAGCTTCTGGCTGAACTTGACCACGCTTGATTGGCTGATCTTGAGCGCGTTCGCGAGCTGCTGGGAGGAGTAGTCCCGCAGCAGGTGCGGCGCCTCGAGGATGAAATCGGCGATGCGTCGCTCGATAGCCGACATCTGGTCGCGCTCCGCGCGAATTTTCAGCAACGGTGACATCGCACTCTCAAGTACCCGGAATCAATCGATCGGTTCCAGCCCGCGTATCTCGCGTATCCCGAGGCCCGGCGCATCCGTGACGCTGATCTCGGCCTCGTTGAAGATGACGCCGCCGTCGATCGGATTGAACTCGCAAAGAGACGGCCCGTCCAGGTCGATCTTCGTAATGGCGTCGGATTTCGCCACCGCGAAGTGCACCGCCGCGGCCACGCTGATGCTGGTCTCCAGCATGCAACCGATCATGCATTCCACCTCGTACATCGCCGCGATGTCGGCTATGCGGATGGCATTCGAGATGCCGCCCGTCTTCATGAGCTTGATATTGATGATGTCGGCGGCGCGCATGCGGATGAGCTCGACCACCTCCGTCGGGCCGAACACGCTTTCGTCCGCCATGATCGGCGTATGCACACGCTCCGTCACGTAGCGCATGCCGGTCAGGTCCTGCGCTTTCACCGGCTGCTCGACGAGCTCCAGGCGCACGCCCGCGTCCTCCAGCGTTTGCAGCGCGTATACCGCCTGCTTCGCGGACCAGCCCTGGTTGGCGTCCAGGCGCAGCAGGGCGCGGCCTTCGACCGCCGCGTAGACCGCCTTGACGCGTTCGATGTCGACGCCGATGTCCTTGCCGACCTTGATCTTCAGCGACTCGAAGCCGCGCTCCACGGCGGCGATGGAATCCGCCACCATCTTGTCGATGTAGTCGATGCTGATCGTGATGTCGGTGGTGATCAGCGGATCGCCGCCGCCGAGCAGCCGATAGAGCGGCGCGCCGTAGAGCTGGCCCCACAAGTCGTAGATTGCGATCTCGACCGCGGCCTTGGCGCTCGAATTCTTTTCCATCGCGGTCTGCACCAGTCGCGTGAGCTGGTTGAGATTGGCGACGTCGTGGCCGACCACCCGAGGCCAGATGTAGTGCCGGATGGCCTCGACGATGGAGCCGTGCGTATCGCCCGTGATGACCGCGGTCGCCGGTGCTTCACCGTAGCCGGTGTGACCGGTGTCCGTGCCGATCATGACCACGATGTCCTCGATCTTGTCGACCGTGCGCAGCGCGGTCTTGAACGGCGTTTTCAGCGGCACGCGCAGGATGCCGAAGCGGATGTCTGTGATTTTCATAGACGAGTATTCATAAAGTCGGCGGAGCTTCCCTGGTCGGATCGTTCGCGACGCGCACGATGCTTCGCATGCGGTCGATGTAGGTGTCCCGTTCGTTGGCCGCGAGCGGCAGGAGCGGCGTCACCGAGACGCCGTTCAACCCGACCCGGCGAACCTCGCCGTCGGGTGCCTGGTATCCGAAGCCGGTAGTGTCGTGGATGACCCACGGCTCGCCGTCGACGTGGCCGATCACCATCATGACGTGGCCGGGTATGTAAACCAGCTCCCCGACGTCCAGGCTGCGCGCGGCCCGCAGGCGCTGTGCGCGGGTCGCCGTCTCGTCGAACATGTCCTTGTCGAATGCCGGGCTCACGCTCTGGTCGGAGGTGTTGCGCGGCACGACCAGGCCCATGCTGCGGTAGACCTCGGAGACGAATCCGCTGCAGTCGCGCGTGCCGTAGGAGTGACCCCAGCCATAGCGCTCGCCCAGGAACTTGAAACCCTGGCGAATGATGTTCGCGCGCGTGAGCGGCAGGTAGTCGCCCGCGGTATCGGCGTTACGCTGCAGGAGCGCGGGCGCGAGGGTGAGCGAGCCATCGTCTTTGCGCAGGGGCAGCTCGATCACGTAGCCGTAAAACGGATGCTGGCCGTTGACGGTTTTACCCGCGGGCCAGTCCGCGAGCAGGGGCAGGCGCAGGCCCATGTCGAGCTGCAGCTCCGAGAGCGCCGGCTGCTCCGGGGTGAAGACGGTCTCCACCGTCGCGCCGGTAACGATTCGCCAGGGCCCGCGGCTGCCGTACGCGAACACCTCGCGGGCAGGCCCTTCGGCCACGAACTGCTTCTCGATCCACGCCGCGTAGCGGTTCGATACGACGAACCACCATTGCCCGTCGCGGCTCTCGTGCGCGATGACCACCGCCTGGCCTGGAAACAGCGCGTTTTCCTGGAAGCGGTCGATGTCGGTGTCGCCGGGCTCGCGGAATACGCGCATATCCGTGGGAAAACTCCGCAGCGGCGCACGCCGGACCACCAGGCCGTAGCGCGCGGGACGGCTTTCCGGGATCACGTCGAGATTCCGGTTGGCGACGATCGTGGCGACCGCGCTGTCCGGCACCGGCGCGCCCGCGGTGTCGTACAGCACGTCGTCCGGGGGCGCGGCGAGATCCTCGATCCACCCCGCTACGAGCTCACGGGACAACGCGCCCGGCAGCGCTTCGAGGTCGTACATGGACTCGTCCAGCGCAAACAAACGCGCGTTCTGCGCCTCGATCGCCTGCCGCTCGAGCAGGATTTCGTCCGGCTCGGCAAGCTTCGCAATCCAGAATTCCGGATCCAGGTGCACCGTTTCCACCCCGATGATGTCGAGCACCGGCCGCGGCTCGGCCGCCGCCGCGAGCGCGGGTAATGCGAGGACGGCCAGCAACAGCGCCGTCATGGCTTTGCTTCGCATCATGCGCCGCTTGCCCTCACCCGGTGAAGATCTTCGACAATATCGACGCCACGAACAGCCCGTTTCCCGTCCCGATCACGTAGCCGAGCAGCGCCAGCAAAATGGCGAGCGGCACCAGCGAGCGCGCGTAGCTCGCGGCGAGCAGCGGCGTTGCCGCCACGCCGCCGATATGCGCGAGTGACGCGATGCCGCACAGGTAGAGGTCGAAGTGGAACAGCCGGGCAGCGAGCAGCATCAGCCCCGCGTGCATGGCGATGATCACGACGCCGGCGAGAATGTACACCGGCGCGTCCCCGATCCCCTGGAAGTTGCTCTGCGAGGCGAGCACGGCGACCACCGCAATCAGCAGCGCGCCGGAAATCGTGGCGGCACCCGGGTAGCGGGCCAGCGGCGTGTGCGCAACCACCAGGCCCAGGGCGGTTGCAATGAGAATCGTCCAGGTGGTGGCCGATACCATCGACGACTGCGGCAGGTACCCGGCGAGCCAGGAAGCGACGGCCGCCGCGACCAGGGCGAGCCCGAGCCACACGAGCACGCCGTCCGCCGTCGCCGGTCCCGTCGCCTGCGCCTCGGTCACGGTTAGCTCCGCGCTGGAGCGTGCCCCCGTCCAGCGATTGAACGCCGGCGCCAGGCTCGCGAGCGAGAACAGTATGGCGACCCATGTCGAGTAGCATAATGCATCGGTAAGAAGCGACATCGCCAGCAGGGAATCGGGCATCGCGATGGCTTCCTTGACGGCTATCATGTTGGCGGTGCCGCCGGTCCAGCTTCCCGACAGCGCTCCGAGCGGCATCCAGCCTTCCGCGGGCAGCCACGCACGAAAGATGAGCCCGGCCGTTACGAAGGCGGCGAAGAGGCTCGCCGTCGCGCAAAAGAACACGCCGAGGACCCGCGGCCCCAGCCGGTAGATCGCGCGCAGGTCGCAGTTGATCATGAGCAGGAACAGGAGCGCCGGCAGCAGCCGGGCGGTCACGGCCGACTGCGCCTCCTGGATTTCCGGGGTCACTTCCCAGAGGCCCAGCACCGCGAGGGCGGTAATCGACAGGTAGACCAGCACGATCGGCGGCGTGATCGCAAAGAGCCGCCAGCCGAGCCGCCGTTCCAGCGCGGGAAACAGCCCGGCGATCAGCAGCATCAGCGCCAGGTAAGGCCATACCGACTGGATCATTCATGCCCCTCTTGCACCCCGGAACAGGCGTTCTTCGATGCTGCCGGCCATCGCCGCAGGATGGTTGCAGAATATATGATTCCCGACCGACTTTGCCGAAGCATAAACTATTGACCGCCGCTTGCAAACCGTGTTAAACAGCGCGACAGAAGAGCGACTGTGGGAGCCTTTTACTCGTGACGGCATCGTGGGCGATCCGCAAACCCGTTGAGCGTTGCCGCGCCGCAAGCCTTGCCGCGCTGCTCGCCGCAATCCTGGCCGGCGCCGGCGCGGCGCTCGCGGGCGATGCGGAGGCCGTCACCGACCGGGTAATCGCCGCCATCGATGCCGGCCAGTTCGCCTCGGCCGAGGCCGTCATCGCGCGCGCACTGGCGCAACCGGGGGTCGGCGACGATACCGCATCCGCCCTCCTCTTCCAGCGGGAGCGGATGCGCCGCATCCTGCTCGACTTCACGCTGGACGCGCAGGCCGTGAAGTCCCGCCTGCGGAAACAGATCCCCGACCTCACGGATGCCGAGTTCGCGCGCTGGGACGCGCAGGGACTCTTCGAGAGGCAGGTGATCGACGGAGAAGTCCGCTACTTCAACCGCTCGCCCTCGAACCTGTTCCGGTTGAGCGCCGAAGCCCGTGCGCGGCGCGCCGAGCAGACGCCGTTCAACGACGGGCCCATGGAAACGCCGAACGATTATCATCGCGCCGTGCGGCAAGCCGCGCTCACCGGGGAGCGCGCAAGCGTCCTGCCGCAGCGCATTCGCGTCACGCAATCGCTGACCGTCGATGCCGATGCCGTGCCGGCCGGCGAAACGGTGCGCGCCTGGATCCCGTTCCCGCGCGTCCTGCCGGGTCAGCAGGAAGACCTGCAACTGCTTAAGAGCACGCCCGCCGCGCGGATCGTGGCACCGGAGTCGGCGCTGCAGCGCACGGTCTACCTGGAGCAAACGGCGCAGGGCGGCGTGCCGACCGAGTTCTCGATCAGCTATGAGCTGACGATCTACGCGCAGTACCAGGCGGTGGACCCTGAGCGGGTCGAGCCCGCCACGATCACGCCGGAGCTCGAGCCTTTCCTTTCCGAGCGCCCGCCGCACATCGTCTTCAACGAGTCGCTCGAGCTCTTCTCGGAACAGGTCGTCGGTGACGAGACCAACCCGTGGCGCATCGCGCAAAAGCTCTTCGCCGCGGTCGACCGGATTCCCTGGGCCGGCGCGCGCGAGTACTCGACGATCACCAACATCAGCAACTACGCGCTGCACGCGGGCCACGCCGACTGCGGCCAGCAGACGCTGCTCCTCATGACGCTGCTGCGCATGAACGGCATTCCCGCGCGCTGGCAGTCGGGAATGGTCTATTCCGAAGGCGACTACTGGAACCTGCACGACTGGGGCTGGTTCTACATCGCGCCCTACGGCTGGATGCCGATGGACGTGACCTTCGGCCGCTTCGAGGAAGCGCCGGAGCTCGAGTGGTTCTACCTCGGCGGGCTCGACGCCTACCGCATCGCGTTCAACGACGACTATGGCCGCCCGTTCCAGCCCGCCAAGCAGTTCTTCCGGTCCGAAACAGTCGACCTGCAGAGAGGCGAGGTGGAGTGGTCGGGCGGCAACCTTTATTTCGACCAGTGGGATTATTCGTTCGATGCAAAAGTGTTGAGCGGGCCCGCTAGCGACGCCAAGAAAACCTGAGGAATACCCGGGAGGGGGACATGCACAAGAGAACGTTGCTAGGTTACATGCGCGCGAGTGCGGTGGCGGTGTCCACGGCGCTCTGCCTGGCACTGGCGGTGCCGGCCATGGCGCAATCGCAGGACGGCGCGCTGGCGGGCCAGACGGAGCCTGGCGCCGAGGTAACGGTGACGGACCCGAACACCGGGTTCAGCCGCACGGTGAGAGCGAACGCCGACGGCAGTTACCGTTTCCCGTTCCTCCCGGTGGGTACCTACACGCTCGAGGTGAGCCGGGACGGCAACGTCGTCGCGCAGCCAGTCGAGGTCGTGGTCGGGCTCGGCAGGACGACGCTGGTGAACGTGGGCACCGCCATGGACGTCATCGAGGTCACGGGGTCGCGCATCACACCGGCGATCGACGTCACGTCCACCGAGTCCGCGCTCAACATCTCCAAGGTGGAGCTGGAACGCCTGCCGGTGGACCGCAACCTCACGTCCGTGGCAACGCTTGCCTCCGGCGTCAACAAGGGCGAGTTCGGAGGGGTGTCGTTCGGTGGCTCCTCGGTGGCCGAAAATGCCGTATACATCAACGGCCTGAACGTCACCGATTTCTACAATCGCGTGGGCTTCTCCTCCGTGCCGTATGCCTTCTACGAGGAATTCCAGGTGAAGACGGGCGGCTACTCGGTGGAGTTCGGGCGCACGACAGGCGGCGTCATCAACGCCGTAACCCGCTCCGGCACCAACGAGTTCGAGTTCGGTGCCGAGGCCGTCTGGGAGCCGAGCTTTCTGCAGGGCGAGGCCGACAATCATTTCGACAACTCCGGCAACCCCCAATACATCGCCCAGTACGACGAATACGACTACCAGGGTTTGAATCTTTACGCCGGCGGCCCGATCGTCCGCGACAAGCTGTTCTTCTTTGCGATGTACGAGCTTCGCAACTACGAGCCCATCAACACCAATAACAGCGGCTCGGCCATCAACGACGCCGTCTCCGACGACGGCTTCTGGGGCACCAAGATCGACTGGCAGATCAACGACAACAACCTGCTGGAACTGCTTGCATTCTCCGACGAAAACACCGTAGCCACGGACGTTTACAGTTTCGACTACACGACGGGCGAACGCGGCGCGTTCCAGAACGTCGAGTACAGCGAAAGCGGCGGCACGAACTGGTCGGCCACGTACACGACTTACCTGACAGATGCACTTTCCGCCCGCGCGATGTACGGCGAGACCGAGCGTAAATCGGCGAGCTTCACGCCCAACGATGTCGATTGCAGCCGCATCGACGACAACCGCGAAGGCTTCGACTCCACCATCGGTTGCACCACTGCCTCGTCGGTGATTGCACGCACTGACAGCCGAGAGCAGGCGCGGCTCGACTTCCAGTGGAGCCTCGGTGATCACCGGGTACGGTTCGGCGTCGACCACGAAGTCAATACGTCGGATCACTCGCAGCACTACGTCGGTCCCGACCAGTTGCGCTACGAAATATATGACACCGTGCCCGGCGCTTCGCTGCAGAACGACGTCGGCCCGAGTATCGTTCCCCCCGGCGTATTCGCCTACGTCCGAACCCGCGCGTACGCGGTCGAGGGCGAGTTCGAGACCACCGCCACGGCCCTGTATCTCGAAGATAGCTGGCAGATCACCGATACGCTGGTCATCGACGGTGGCGTGCGATGGGACGCCTTCGACAACAAGAACTCGGATGGCGATACGTACATCAAGCTCGACGACATGGTAGCCCCGCGGTTCGGGTTCTCCTGGGATATGCAGGGCGACGGGCGCAGCAAGCTGTTCGGTAACGCCGGCCGGTACTTCCTGCCGGTCGCGAACGTGATCAACATCAAGCAGGCCGGCGGCTTCTCCGACATCCGCACCTTTTACGTGTTCGAAGGGCTCGAGGATTTCGAATACGACGGCCAGACCTATCAACGCCCGATCCTCGGGGCCCAGATCGGACCGGTCAACGATTCGCAGGGCGACGGCACTGTCGGCGACCTGCGCGGCGAGGTCGATGCCGACATGGACCCGGTCTACCAGGACGAGATCATCCTGGGATACCAGTCCATGATCGACGAGCACTGGTCCTGGGGCGTGCGTGGCATCTACCGCGAGCTCACGAACGCAATCGACGACATGGAAATCACGTCCAACGGTATTGTCTGCAACGGTGACACCGGGTACGTCGGTTGGGTAATGGCCAATCCCGGCGAACCGGTAACCGTGTGGGGAGACAGCGACTGCGACGGCGTGTCGGACAGCTACATTACCGTCGACACGTCGCAGGAAGGCTGGAGCCTCTACGACGAAGAGGGCAACTACATCGGCGACGTGGGTTACCCGTCACCCGAGCGCACGTACAAGGCCCTCGAGTTCCAGATCGACCGTGCCTGGGACGATCAGTGGGCGTTCAATGCTACCTACACGCTGGCGTACAGCGAGGGCAACGCGGAAGGGCCGGTCAATTCGGATACCGATTTCGCCGACGCCGGCCGCACCGAGAACTACGACAAGCCCTGGGTCAACCTCGGCGGCGTGGGTCCGCTCCCGAACGATCACCGGCACCAGATCAAGCTGCGCGGTTCCTACGGATTCAACGACAACTGGCAGGTCGGCGGCACGCTGTTCGCCCAGTCCGGGCGCCCGATCAACGCCTTCGGCGTGGGCAACCCGTGGGATGAGGAGAACTTCCGCAGCTTCTACGTTTGCACGGCCAACTGCGTGCCGCCAGACGATCCCGAAGCCGACTGGTCTCCCGCCGACCGGGAATGGGAGCACCGGGGTCGCGGCTGGGCCGGGCGTATGCCGTGGACCTACAATCTCGGCTTGAGCGTCACCTACCAGCGGGAGTTCGACGCGTTCGACCTCCGGGCGAAGTTCGCCGTCTATAACGTGCTCGACCAGCAGCGCGTGATCGAGGTCGACGACGAGTACGAGACCGATATCGGCTTCATCAACCCGGATTATCTCCAGGGCACGGCCTACCAGTCGCCGCGCTACGCGCAGTTCCAGGTTACGGTCGACTTCTGATATCCCCCTCCGGCGGTCCGTGCCTCGCGGTGCGGGCCGCCGGCTTTTTGCCCGGCGAGCACGCCTTGGCGGACACCGCATCGGAACAACTCGACGGCGTCGATCTCGAGGCCCTCGCGCTTGAGCTCGGGACACCGGTCCACGTCTACTCCGCCGGCACGATCCGGCAGCGGGTCACCGCGCTGCGCGCCGCGCTTTCCGGCCTCAATGCACTGATCTGCTATGCCGTGAAAGCCAACGGCAACCTCGCGGTCCTGCGCCTGCTCGCCGACCTGGGCGTGGGCGCGGACATCGTTTCCGGCGGCGAGCTCGACCGTGCCCTTGCGGCAGGCGTCCCGGCATGGCGCATCGTGTTTTCCGGCGTGGGCAAGCGCGACGACGAGATCGACCAGGCGCTGGCCGCGGGCATCGCGCGCTTCAACGTGGAATCCGCCGACGAGCTCGAAACCCTGCAAAGAATCGCGAAGGAGCGGCGCACGATCGCGCGGGCCGCGGTACGCGTCAACCCGGACGTGGACGCACGTACCCATGCGAAGATCTCCACCGGACGCGCGGAGAACAAATTCGGCGTGGCGATTGCCGAAGCTCCTTCCTGGTTCGAACGGGCCGCCGGCATGACCCACGTTCGCCTGGACGCCCTGCACATGCACATCGGCTCGCAAGTGCTCGAGCTGGAACCGTTTACCCTTGCGCTGGAGAGACTCGGCCAGCTATGGCGACAGCTCGTGCGCGCGGATTACGCGATCGCGAGCATCGACGTGGGCGGAGGACTCGGCGTCTGTTACCGGGCCGGGCACGACAAGCCCGTAAGTCCCGTAGGCTACGTCAACGAGATCCGCAAGGCGCTGCACGGATTTACCGGGCGCATCATCCTGGAGCCGGGCCGCTGGCTGGTCGCCGAGGCGGGCATTCTCCTGACGCGGGTGCTCCGGATCAAGCAAGGCCTGGAACGGCGCTGGCTCGTCCTGGATGCGGGGATGAACGACCTGCCGCGCCCGGCGTTGTATGACGCCTGGCACGATATCACGCCGGTGGGACGTGCAACGGGACCGGCGACAACCTACGATATCGTGGGTCCGGTGTGCGAGAGCAGCGACGTGTTTGCACGCGCGCGCGAGCTACCGCAATGCAGCGCGGGCGACCTGCTCGCCATTCGCGGAACCGGCGCGTATGGCGCGTCGATGGCATCGACCTACAACTCGCGCCCACTCGCCGCGGAGGTGCTGGTCGGCGACGGACGGTACGCACTGATCCGCCGCCGGCAGACCTTCGAGGACATGATCGCAGCCGAGGTGATAACACCGGAATGGCAGGAACATACCCCGCCGCGGCGCGCATAGCGCGCGTTGCCCGACACTGCGGGCTCGCCGTTTGCCCGAAGCGATATCGCGGCCCTGGCATTGCGCGCAATACGCGCTCCTGCGCGGTGCTGGCGCTTCTTCTTGCCGGCTGTGCGGGCGCGCCGCCGCCGCAAACGACGGCCGCGTACGACCAGGCGTTCGACGCCGCGATGGAGCGCTACCACCTGCCCGGCCTGGCGCTTGGGGTGATCGAGGACGGGCGCGTCGTCTACACGCGGACCGCGGGCGAGCTCATCGCGGGCGGCGGCGACATGGTCGACCGGCAGACGCTGTTCAAGATCGCATCGAACAGCAAGGCCATGACCGCCAGCGTGCTCGCGCGGCTGGTCGATGCCGGCCGGCTGCGCTGGGACGATCCGGTCATCCGCCACCTGCCGCGATTCCGCATGCACGATCCCTGGGTTACTGAGCACATGCAGGTTCGCGACCTGCTGGTGCACAACAGCGGACTGCCGGCGGGCGCCGGCGACCTCATGCTGTGGCCGGAGCCGAACCACTTCACGCGCGGCGACATCATTGCCGGGCTCGCGTACCTCGAGCCCGAGTACGGGTTTCGTTCGGGCTATGCCTACGACAACCTCTTGTACGTTGTCGCGGGCGAGGTAGCAGCCGCGGCCGGCGGTGCGCCCTACGAGGAACTCGTGCGGCGGGAGGTGTTCGAGCCGCTGGGGCTCGACTGTATCGTCGGTGAGTGGCGGAGCAGCGATGTCGACAACGTCGCGCAGCCTCACCGGCGGGTTGGCGATCGCAACGTCGTGGTGCGCGCCGACGGTGAGGTCGTCCCCGCGATCACGTCGGCCGCGGCGGGAGGCATACGCTGCAACCTGGAGGCGATGCTCACCTGGGCGTTGAATTGGCTCGCACCGACTCCCGAACAGCTCGCATGGCTGTCTCCCGGGCAGCGTCGCGCGATGTGGGCAGCGCGCACGCCGATGCCGATTTCAGAACGCCGCCGCGCCTGGAACGACACGCACTACTACGCCTATGCCTTCGGCTTCCGGCTGGCGGACGTCGACGGCGCCTGGACCGTCTCGCACACCGGCTCGCTGATGGGCATGTACTCCGCCATGACGCTGCTGCCGGACGAGAACAGCGGCTTCGTGCTGATGACCAATGGCGCCGGCAGCGAAGCACGGACCGTGCTGAACGAGGTGCTCATAAAGCAGTTTACCGCGCCGGAGCAGCGCCGGACCGTCGACTGGTACGCCGACGAGCTTGCGCGCGCCCGCGATTCCGCCGTTGCAGGCGGCAGCGAACCCGACACGTCGATACGCATGCCGGCACAGCCGGACCGCCTGGCGCCCGGCACGGGCCAATGGCGCGACCCCTGGTTCGGCGACGTCTCGATCTGCGCGTACAACGGGACGATCCGCTTCCGTTCCGCGAAATCGCCGCTGCTCACCGGCACCGTCATGCGCGTTGGCAATCGCTATCTCGTCGACTGGGATGACGAGAGCGTCTCGGCCGAAGCCTGGCTGGACTTTTCCGCCGGTGACACCGCCGACGCGCCGCGCCTGAGAATGGCCAAGGTGGACCCGCGGGCGGACTTCAGCTTCGACTACGAGGACCTGGACTTCAGGCGGATGGGCGATTGTGAATAGGGCGACGCTGTTTTTGCTGCTCCTCGCGGGCTGCGCCTCTTCGACCCCCGGCGCGGAACAGTTGGACGCACTGATGCGAGCGTACGACGGCGAGGTTCCCGGCGCCTCCGTGCTGGTGCTGCAGGACGGAGAGCCGATCGTGCGGCAAAGCTACGGCCTCGCCGATCTCGAGCATGGCCTTGCCGCGACACCGGAAACGAACTATCGCCTCGCCTCGATCACCAAGCAATTCACCGCCGCCGCCATCCTGCTGCTCGCCGAGGACGGCAAGCTCGATCTCGACGACCGCGCCCGGGAATGGCTGCCGTCGCTGCCGGAAAGCCATGACTCGATTACGCTCCGGCACCTGCTGACGCATACGAGCGGGCTCACCGACTACGAGGAGCTCATGCCCGCGGACCTCGGGAAGCCGCTGCGCGACGCCGACGTGCTCAAGCTGCAGGAAGGTGAGCCGCGCCTGTACTTCGAGCCGGGCACGGACTGGAGCTACAGCAACGGCGGCTATGCCCTGCTCGCGCTGATTGTCGAGCGTGCCTCGGCCTCGAGCTTCCCCGAGTTCCTGCGGCAGCGGATATTCCTGCCGCTCGGCATGACGAACACGCTCGCCTACGTCGAGGAAGGACCACCGGTGCCCCACCGCGCCTACGGCTACAGCCGCGTCGACGGCGAATGGGCGCGCACGGACCAGAGCCTGACCAGCTCGGTGCTGGGCGACGGCGGCATCTACTCGTCGATCGCGGACCTCGCGAAGTGGGACGCGGCACTCTACGACGACCGGCTGCTGTCCGACGAGTCGCGCCGGCTCGCGTTCACGCCCTGGGTGAAAAGCGCTGACCCGGAGGTGGATTACGGCTACGGCTGGCGCATCACCGGCGACACCCTGTGGCACTCCGGCGAGACTATCGGCTTCCGCAATGTCATCGTGCGCTGGCCCGAACGGCGCCTGACCGTGATCGTCCTCACCAACCGCAACGACCCCGAGCCCTACGCGCTCGCCTTGAAAATCGCCAAAGCGCACCGACTTTGACAGCAGGCGCGATTTCCGCGCGAGGCCGGCACGGTGCTTGCATCGGCTACACTCTAACGAAGAGCTACCCAGCCGGCCAAAGAGGAGGAAGCCGTGGCAATTCGATCCGTTCGGTCGATTCATTTGATGTGGAGCGAGGCGTGTGACGCGATGGACCGCGCGGACCGGCTGCACCGGCAGTTTTTCCGGCTGGGCCAGGTCGGGCGCATGCCGGCCTGGGAACCGCCGGTCGATCTTTTCGAGGGAGACGGCGAGCTCCTGGTCCGCATCGCCCTGCCGGACGTCGATCCCGGCGACTTCAAGCTGACTCTCATGGACAGCAACCTGCTCCTGGCCGGGCGGCGCCGGCTGCCTCCGGAGGCGGCCCGCTGGACGATTCACCAGCTCGAGATCCCGTACGGGCGCCTCGAGCGCCGCGTGCCCCTGCCCTCGGGGCAATACAGGATTGCGGCTCACCGATACCTGAACGGCTGCCTCGAGATCCAGCTTGAGAGGAAGACGCGCGATGAATGAGCAAACGGCGCCGCAGAAGGACCCCCGGCAGGAGCTGACCAGCGACACGCTGCCCGTGGTGCCGGTCCGGGACATGGTGCTGTTCCCCGGCGTGATACACCCCGTGACCGTGAGGCGACCGGCTTCGATCGCGGCGGCACAGGCCGCCGTGCGCGGCAACGGCAAGCTGGGCCTGCTGCTGCAGCGTAACGCGAGCAAAGAGAACCCGCTGCCGGACGATCTCCACTGGGTCGGCACCGTCGTCAACATCCTGCGGTACGTTACCGGGCCGGATAATGCGCACCATCTCGTCTGCCAGGGCGAGCTGCGCTTCCGGGCCACGGACTTCGTGGAGACCAAGCCGTACATGCTCGCGCGCTTCGACATCCCCGAGGAAGGTGCCGGCAAGGACGATGAGATCGAGGCGCGGGTGCGGGTACTGAAACAGCAGGCCAGGCAGGCGATCGAGTTCATGCCGCAAGTGCCGCGCGAGCTCGTCGAATCGCTGGAAGCTATCGACGCGCCGGGCATGCTGGCCGACGTGATTGCCGGCTTCCTGGATGTTCCGGCGGCGGAGAAGCAGACCCTGCTCGAAACGTTCGATATCCGGCGCCGGCTGGACACGGTGATCGAGCTGATGTCGAAGCGCCTCGAGGTACTGCAGCTGTCGCACCAGATCCAGGAGCAGACGAAGGCATCCCTCGACGAGCGCCAGCGCGAAGCGGTGCTACGGGAGCAGCTCCGCACGATCCAGCAGCAGCTCGGCGAAGGCGACGCCGGCAACGCCGCGGAACTCGACGAAATCCAGAAAGCGATCGAGAACGCGGGCATGCCCGAGGAAGTGCTGGAGCATGCACAGAAGGAATTCCAGCGACTGAAGCAGATGCCGCCGCAGGCCGGTGAATACCCGATGTTGCGCAACTACATCGACTGGTTGATCGAGCTGCCGTGGTCGAAGCTCGACACGGAGTCGATCGACATCGAGAAAGCGCGGCGCATTCTCGACGAGGATCACTACGACCTCGAAGAAATCAAGAAGCGGATCATCGAGTATCTCGCCGTGCGCAAGCTGAACCCGGAGGGGCGCAGCCCCATCCTGTGCTTCGTCGGGCCGCCGGGCGTCGGCAAGACGTCCCTCGGGCAAAGCATCGCACGCGCCGTCGGCCTGAAGTTCGTGCGCGCAAGCCTCGGCGGCACGCACGACGAGGCGGAGATCCGCGGGCACCGGCGCACCTATATCGGCGCGCTGCCGGGCAAGATCATCCAGAGCATCCGCAAGGCGGGCACGCGCAACCCGGTGTTCATGCTCGACGAGATCGACAAGCTCGGCCAGAGCCTGCACGGGGACCCGGCGTCGGCGCTGCTCGAGGTGCTGGACCCGGAGCAGAACTCGACCTTCCAGGACAACTACCTGGGCGTGCCCTTCGATTTGAGCAAGGTCGTGTTCATCGCCACGGCAAACCGCCTGGACACGATCGTGCCGCCCTTGCTCGACCGCATGGAAGTGATCGAACTGCGCGGCTACACCACGGAGGAGAAGCTGCAGATCGCCAAGCGCTACCAGGTCGCGCGCCAGCTCGAGAACAACGGCTTGTCGGCCGACCAGGTGGAAATCAGCGACGACGCGCTGCTCTCGATCATCACGGAGTACACGCGCGAATCCGGCGTGCGCAATCTCGAGAAGCAGATCGGCGCGGTGCTGCGGCACGTCGCCGTGACGTTCGCGGAGGGCAAGGGCGAGCCGAAGAAGATCGGCCCCGAAGACGTGCACCGGATCCTCGGCGCGCCGCGCTTCGAGAACGAGGTCGCACTGCGCACCGGGCTGCCGGGCGTCGCCACGGGGCTCGCCTGGACGCCGGTCGGCGGCGACATCCTGTTCATCGAGTCCACGCGCATTCCCGGTAACGGCAAGCTGATCCTGACGGGCAAGCTCGGCGACGTGATGAAGGAGAGCGCGCAGGCCGCGTTGAGCCTGGTGAAGAACCGCTTCGCCGATGCGAAGGAGGAATCCGAGATCCTGCGCAACAACGACCTGCACGTGCACGTGCCGGCGGGCGCGATCCCGAAGGACGGGCCGAGTGCCGGCGTGGCGATGTTCGTCTCCATGGCCTCGCTCGTGACCAACCAGACCGTGCGCCACGACGTCGCCATGACGGGCGAGATCAGCCTGCGCGGCCTGGTCCTGCCGGTCGGCGGCATCAAGGAAAAGGTGATCGCCGCCCACCGCGCCGGCATCAAGACGGTGATGCTCCCGGAGCGTAACCGCAAGGACTACGAGGAAATCCCGGAATCGGTGCGCGACGAGCTCGAGTTCGTGTGGCTGAAGACCGTCGACGATGCCCTCGACACCGCCCTGGCCAAGGAGCCGCCGCGCGCCGCCGCCACCGCTCGCTGACGCGCGTTGCGGCAGCGTCCATCGCCATTGGTCGCCGTTTCGCCCGAACGCGATCGTTTCGTGGATTCTCCGCGAGCTTCCAGTTCCGGAAGACGGCGGAGCCACAGCCACGTACCGTGGGTCGGCTGGCAAGCCGGCCAAAGGCGCTTCCGCGGAAGCGCCTGCGAAGGCGTTACGCCGGCAGCTTCTCGGGCTCCGCGGTGCCGATCGGACGCCCCGTGACCAGCGTTTCCTGCAACGCCGCGCCGAGGGCGCTAAGGGGCTTTTCCGGCTCCATGCCGAGCCCGTCCAGCAGCTTCGTGAAGAACGCGCGGCCCGCCGCGCTCGCGGCGACGTCGAAGATGTCCGCGTCGTCGAGGCCGTGCCGGCGCAGCACGTCAACGTCGGCGGCCGTCACGCTGGCGGCATCGAGCGCCACCTTGCGCGCGAACTCCGCGATCGCGAGCTCGGCTTCGGACAACGGCTCCAGGCGCTCGCCGCGCGCGAGCGCGCACACGGCGTCTTCGCCGACGAAATCCGCCAGTGCCTTGCCGTGTGCCAGCGCACAAGCGGTGTGCCGCAACGCGTGCGCCGCCGCGAACGTGGCGAGCTCGAAGCGCCGATCGTCCATCGGCCGGCGGATCTCCGCGAGCAGCCGCGCCCAACGCGCCAGGACTTCCGGGCGGTGGCTGAACACCTTGGCGTAGGTCGGCACGTAGCCCCAGAAATCCTGCTGCCGTTCGTACATCGCCCGCACCTCGCCTTCGGCGGCTGCGGGCGCAATCGTGTCGATGAAAGCCATGGCGGAGTGCCTATGCCGACTTGCGTGGCTGCAGCCACTTCGGAAACAAGGTGTAAGGATCCAGCTCGACGCTCTCGTCCCAGGCAATGCCGCACTGCCTGAGGCGCGCCTGCAGCTTGCCTTCGCGCATGGCATCGAACAGCTCCGTGCAGCCTCCGATGTGCTCACCGCCGACGAAGATCTGCGGGATCGTGCCGACACCCAGGCGCGCCAGCAGCACGGCGCGGATCTTCCCGCCCCTGTCATTTTGCTGGTAAGTGACCGAGTCGAGATCCACGCTTCGGTACTCGATACCAAGCCGCGCGAACAGCTTGCGCACCGACCAGCAGAACTCGCACCACTCCAGCGCAAACAGCACGACCGGCTCGTCCGCGAGCACGGCGCTCACGAAGCGCTCGGCCTCGGGATCGAGCGCGGGCGGCTCCTGCTTCGCCGGCGCCGCGGGGGGCGGCATGGCCGTGACGTCGAAGCGCGCGCTGGGGGTGGAGCGCGAAATCGCGAGCTCCTCGTCGGTCATCTCCTCGCCGATGTGCTCGAACAGCGGCGTCGTGAGGTAGCGCTCGCCGGTATCCGGCAGCATGCACACGATGTTGGTGCCCGGCGCGGTGCGCGCGGCGACCTGCAGCGCGGCGGCCAGCGTGCCGCCGCTGGAGGTGCCGACGAAGATGCCTTCCCGCTGCGCGAGCTCGCGCGACAGCCGCATCGCGTCGTCCCCGGCCACCGGCACGATCTCGTCGACCAGCCCCTGCTCGACGGCCTGGCCGGTCAGGGCCGAGATGAAATCGGGGCTCCAGCCCTGCATCAGGTGCGGCCGGAAGTTCGGGTGGCTGACGTAGCCCGACCCGTTCGTGCCGCGCGGCTGCGGGATGCCGCTGCCGAGCACCTGCGCGTTGTCCGGCTCCGCTGCCACGATGCGCGTATCCGGGCTGAGCTCCCGGAAAGCGCGCGATACGCCAAGCAGCGTGCCGCCCGTGCCGAAGCCCGTCACGAAGTAGTGCAGCGGCTCCGCGCCGAAATCGGCGAGGATTTCCGGGGCCGTGGTGCGCGTGTGCACTTCCGCGTTCGCTTCGTTCTCGAACTGGCGGCACAGGAACCAGCCGTGCTTCCCGGCGAGCTCGACCGCCTTCTTCAGCATCCCGGTGCCCTTTTCCGCGGCCGGCGTCAGCACCACTTTCGCGCCGAGATAACGCAGCATCTTGCGCCGCTCGATGCTGAAGTTCTCCGCCATGACGACCACCAGCGGATACCCCTTCGCGGCGCACACCATCGCGAGCCCGATGCCGGTATTGCCGCTGGTCGCCTCGATCACGGTCTGCCCGGGCTTGAGCGTGCCGCGCCGCTCCGCGTCGTCGATGATCGAGCGGGCCATGCGGTCCTTGACCGACCCCATCGGGTTGAACGCTTCGATCTTCACGTACAGGTTGACGCCCGCGGGCGCCAGCTTTTGCAGCCTGACGAGCGGGGTGTGGCCGATGGTATCCAGAATGCTGTCGTAGCGGGCCATGGGAATCTCCTGGGCGGTCGCGGTGCAGTCCACAGGCTGCGCGCGCACCGGTGGAGCGAACGTTGGAACAGGCGTGGTATTTCCGGTCGGAAGGCGATTCCGCGAGCGGTGCCCGCCGACGGCTATTCTTGTGATTTCCGCGCCCGCGGCTCTATAGTCATCGCTTTAGCGGCCAATTACGTGATTCCTATGGGCGGGCTGGACCTGAGATTCCTGGGCGACTTCAGGGTCATCCGGGACGGGCACACCGTGCCCTTGCCGCCATCACGCAAAACCCGGGCGCTACTCGCGTGGCTGTGCCTCCAGGACCGGCCATTCCGCCGCGAGCAGCTCTGCGACCTGCTGTGGGAAATCCCGGACGACCCGCGCGGCTCCCTGCGCTGGAGCCTGTCCAAGCTGCGCCGGCTGCTGGACACGCCCGATCGGCAGCGCGTGCTCGCGGACCGGTCGAGTGTACGATTCGATGCCTCGGACATCGCGATCGACGTGCGCGAGCTGCACGCGCTGGCGCAGGACGGCCTGAAGGACGCGACCGCCGACGCCCTGGAAGCAGCGGCCGCGCGCTTCCGCGGAACCTTCCTCGAAGACCTCGAGTTTTCCAACTTCCACACCTTCCATGCCTGGTGCATCGCCGAGCGCGAGCAGGCCGCGAGGTCGCAAGCAAAGGTGCTGCACGAGCTGGTGAAGCGGCTGGAGCACTTGCCGGAGCGTGCCCTACCGCACGCGCGCGCGCTCGTCATCATTGCGCCGTATGACGAACCGTCGCGAGCCATGCTGATTCGCCTGTTGCACGCGTCGCGGCACGTGGACGAAGCGAACCAGCAATTCCAGCTCGGCATGCGCCTGCTGAAGGAAGCCGGCATCACGTCCACCGGCGCGCTGCAGCGCGCGCTGCGCGGCGGCGTCGCGGCCCCGCCGGTGCCGGAGCTGCCGGTGTCGACGGTGCCGGTCGCCGTTCCACCGACGGCGGGCGGAGCGGCGCTGGCGGGCGGAGGGGCGACGGCCTGCGCCGCGCCCGAGCTCGTCGGGCGCGACTGCGAGCAGCAGCAGCTTGCGGACACCTTCGCCCGGGTCGCCCGGCAGCATGCAGCGGAGGCGCTGCTGTTGCTCGGCGAGCCGGGCATCGGCAAAACACGCCTGCTGGGATGTGCCCGCCGGCTGGCACTCGAGCACGGCGTGCGCACGCTGGAAGCGAGCGCTTTCGAAGCGGAAGCCATCCGGCCTTTCGCCCTCTGGATGGACGCACTGCGCGTTGCCGATCCCGCGGCCGCGGCGCGCCTGTTCGGCGGCCGCGAGATCGAAAACCGGGACCGGCTGTTTTCCGGGTTGAGCGAATGGATTGCCGGACAAGCGGAAGCCGCCCCCGTGGTGCTCATGTTCGACGACCTGCAGTGGTGCGACGAGTCGAGCGCGGCCGCGCTCCATTACGTCGCGCGCACCAACCGAAGCCGGCCCTTGCTGGCCGTGCTTGCGGCCCGCGCCGGCGATTTCCAGGACAACGTGCCGCTGCAGCAGGCGTTACGCGGCCTGCGCCATGCCGGCCTCCTGCGCGAGGTCAATCTAAGCGCACTGCCCTGCGAAGCGGCCGCCAGGCTGATCGCGCAGCATTCGCCCGGCGCGGACTGCGCTCGCCTGGGCCGCGAATGCGGTGGCAATCCACTGCTCGCCATCGAGCTGGCGCGAGCGGAGCAGGACGGTGCCGGCAGCGGCTCGCTGGACCAACTCGTACGCGAGCGGGTCGCGCGCCTCGGCGTGAACGGCGCGGACATCCTGCGCTGGGCAGCGGTGCTGAATCCGCGCATCGACGTCCCGACGCTCGCGCACCTGACCGGGCTGGGATCCGCCGAGATAGCCGCCGCCCTGGAGCAGGCGGCGCGCCAGGCAATCGTCTGCACGGACGCCAGCGGCATCCGCTTCTCGCACGACCTGGTCGCGCGGGCCGTTTACACGGGTATTTCACCGGTCCGGCGGCAGGTCATGCACCGGCTCGTCGCCGAAATGCTGGAAGCGGAGGCCACGCCCGAGCTTACGCGCGCGGCCGACCTGGCGCACCACGCGGCGCACAGCGGCGATCCCGGGCTTGCGGCGAAAGCGATGGTGTCGGCGGGCCAGCTCTGCCTGCGCTTTTTCGCCAACGACGAAGCCATGTCGCTCGCGCGCAAAGGCCTGCAGCTCGCGGACCGGCTCCCGGCGGCGGAGCGCACCTGCCTGCAAATCGACCTGCACGGGATCCTGGTATCGGCGGCGCCGGTCGACGATTGGGAAGAGGCGGCCGCGCATTACGCCGCCCTCGCCGAGGAAGCGCTCGAGCACGGCGCACTCGCGCACGCGCGTCGGGGTTACACCATGGCCGCGTGGCTGCGCTGGCAGCACGGCCACTGGAACGCCGCACGGGAGCAGAGCCTGCAGTCGGAGCGTGCCGCCCGCGGGGCCAGCGACGAGGACCAGATCATCGGCATGGCGGAGACTGCGCGGTGCCTGGTCCTGCTCGAACGCGATGTGGCACAGGCCGATGCAATGCTGATGGAGGCGCAGGCGCGCGCCCGGCGTGCGGGCTTTCGCTACCACGCGATCCCCGGCGCGCTCGGCATGTTGCGCTTCTACGAGAACCGGCTGGACGAAGCAGAGGAGCTGTTGAAGGACGCGCGCACGCTGTGCAAGAGCGCCGGCGACCGCTTCAGTGAGTACCAGGCCAACGAATACCTGGTGATGATCGCGATCCAGCGCGGGCAGTTTGCCGAAGCGAAACACCGCTGCCGGGACCTCCTGGACATCGGCCGGCGCCTGCGCGAAGGCAGCGAAGCGCCGTTTGCCGCCGCGGTACACGCCCTGTGCGTGTACGCGCTCGAAGACGCGGATGCGGACTTCGATGCGGCGTTGCAGGACCTCCGGATTGCCGATGCGAAGCATCGCCTGGCCTATGTGCTCACCCGGGCCGCCCTCCTCGATTACGAACGCGGGCGTACGGCCAAAGCCGTCGCCCGGGCCTCGGAGGCGCTCGAGCACGCCAGGGCGCTGCAGCGCGGCTCGGAAATGCTGCTCGCGCATGTCGTCCTCGGCCTCGGCTGCGAGGCCTCCGGCCGCGCTGCCGAGGCCAGGCAGCACCTGTCGCGAATCGCGGCGCTGGAAAGCGCGGGCGTAGCCGTGTGGGCCAGCGGTATGGCGGCGATACTTGCCCGGGGAGGCCGCAAAGCGTCGTGACCGACATGTTCCTCGAACGCTGCTTCGACCCCGCGATCACGCCGGACGACGTGTTCGCGATGGGCGCCGAGGGTGCCGGGTGCTTCGGCCTCTACGGCATCGACTGGCACGGCAGCCTGCTCGCCGCCGACGGTGGCCGCATGCTGTGCCATTTCGAAGGGCCGGACGCGGAGTCGGTGCGCGTCGCACTGCGGCAGCTCGGTGTGACGGATGAAGGCCTGTGGCCCGGCACGGCGCACACGGCACCGGGTACCACCCCCGCGGAGCAGGCAGGGGCGAACGTGCTGGTCGCGCGGGCCTTCGAAGCGCCCGTCGCACTGGAAGACGTGCAGCGCGCCGAGGACGCCAACGCGTGGTGCCTGGAGGCCCACAACGTGAACTGGGTGCGCACCTATTTCTCCAGGGATCGGAAACGCATGATGTGCGTGTATCGTGCGCCCGACGCCGAGGCAGTGCGGCGTGCGCAGCAGGGCGCCGGCCTCCCGTTCGAAGCGGTATGGGCGATCACGCCGATCCACCCGCCGGGTTGAGGGAGCCATTGGAGCCATGGGCACGGCGCTGCAAATTCGGGTTCTCGGCACCTTCGCCGTAATCCGCGACGGCCAGGCGGTGTCCCTGCCGCCCTCGCGCAAGACGCGCGCGCTGCTTGCTTATCTCGCGATGGTCGAGCGGCCGTTGAACCGGGAGCACCTGTGCGAGATGTTCTGGGACGTTCCGGACGATCCGCGCGGCTCGCTGCGGTGGAGCCTCTCCAAGCTGCGCCAGGTCGTCAACAGCGACGGGCACGAGCGGCTCACGGCAGACCGGAACTTCATCGAGCTTCGCCTCGGCAAGGATGCGAGCGTCGACTGGCACGCGCTGAAGTCGCTCGCGGCGGCCGATCTCGATGCCCTCTCCCCGGACGAGATCGAAATCCGGGCGGGGCAACTCGACGGCTTGCTGGAGGACCTGTCGCTGCCCCGGTGTCCCCTGTTCGAGGCATGGCGAATCGCACTCGCAAACGAATGCGATGTATTGCGATGCCGCATCCTGCGCGCGGCCGTCGACCGCCTTCGTGCGGAGCCGGCCCGGGCGCTGCCGTTCGCAAGAGCGCTGTGCGCGCTCAACCCGGACGACCGCGCGCTCACGAGGGAGCTGGAAACCCTCGCGCAGGCCGCCCGCGGGCAGGCGGTCCAGCCCGGCACGTTGCCGCCACCCGTGCCGCCGCCGTCCACGGCACCGGGCGAGACCGCGGAGGCCGCTACCGCCCTCCAGGAGATCCGCTTTTGCACGACCACCGACAACGTCCGGATCGCTTATGCCGTAACGGGGCAAGGCTATCCGATCGTCAAGGCGGCCAACTGGATGTCCCACCTGCACTACGACCGTGAGAGCCCGGTGTGGCGCCACTGGGTCGACGGGCTGTCACGGCATAACCGCTTGATCCGGTATGACGAGCGCGGGAATGGCCTGTCCGACTGGGCGGTTGACGACCTGTCCGCGGACGCCATGCTCGCCGACCTCGAGGCGATCGTCGCCGCGTCCGGCATCGAGCGTTTCGCCTTGCTCGGCATTTCGCAAGGCTGCGCCATCACCGTGATGTACGCGGTCCGGCACCCGGAGCGGGTCAGCCACCTGGTGCTCTACGGCGGCTATGTGCGCGGCTGGCGTGCCCGCGGCGATCCGGCGGAGATAGCCAGGCGCAGTGCAATGGGCGTACTCATCCGTCGAGGCTGGGGCCAGAACAACCCGGCGTTTCGCCAGATGTTCGCGAGCTTGTTCATTCCCGGTGCGACCCAGGAGCACATGCACTGGTTCAACGAGCTGCAGCTCAAATCGGTTTCGCCGGACAATGCGGCCCGGCTGCACAACGCTTTCGGCAACATCGACGTCGCGGGACTGCTCGAGCAGGTCAGCACGCCGACACTGGTCCTGCACGCCAGGGACGATGCCGTGGTTCCGTTCGAGCAGGGGCTGGAGTTTGCCAGCGGCATTCCCAACGCCCGCTTCGTTCCCCTGGACAGCGGCAACCACATCCTGCTGGAGAACGAACCCGCCTTCGCCCGGTTCCTGCGCGAGGTGCACGATTTTATCGATAGGCGCCAATGAGATAGCGGCCACGCCCGAACCGGCTGGAGCGCGGGATCGGCGCCCGCGCAAATACCACGCTCGCTGCCACGCTCAATCCCACGTAGCTCCCCGATCGTTGCTCTGCCCGCGAGTTGCCGGGTTTTTGGAAGGAGTAGACGAATGGCTACACAGCAAGTAACGGTCGACAACGGCATCGACGTGGCGGCGCTGCTCGGCGCGCGCGAGGCGCTGACGGAAGCCCCGGAAGGCGCGAAATTCACCTGGCGCGCGTCCTGCGACTGGATCAACGGCACGCACAGCGCAACGACGGTGAAGGGGTTCTTCGGCCTCGGCGAGGAGCAGAGCCACCGCACCGAGTTCCGCTTCGACAGCGATCATCCGGAGCTCTTCGCTTCCGAAGACAACGGCGCGACGCCCGTCGAGATCGTGCTGGCCGGACTGGCGGGCTGCCTGACGGCGGGCATCGCCGCCGTGGCACAGAACCGGAACATCCAGCTCCGCTCCGTCAAGGCAACCCTCGAGGCCGGCATGGACCTGCAGGGCATCCTCGGCATCGACAGCGACGTACGCAACGGTTTTGACGGCATCAAGGTGCACTACGAGATCGATGCGGATGCAACGAAGGAAGACATCGCGGCGCTGGTCGCGCAGTCGCAGAAGCGCTCCGCGGTATTCGACGTCATCACCAACCCGACCGACGTGACGGTGACCGTGGCGTGATGCACGGGCTCGAACGCGCGGGGCAGGCGGACTCCGGGGCCGTTGACGTCGTTGTCATCGGCGCCGGTCATTCCGGGCTTGCCATGAGCCGCAATCTCGCCGCGCGTTCGATCGATCACGTGGTGCTGGAGCGCGGCCAGGTCGCCAATAGCTGGCGCCGCGAGCGCTGGGACTCGCTCAGGCTGCTGACGCCGAACTGGCTTGCGCGCCTGCCGGGTCATGCCTGGTCCGGGGGCGATCCGGACGGCTACATGACGATGAGTGACGTGGTGCGGTTCGTCACGCGCTATGCAGCGGCGATCGATGCGCCTGTTCGCACGCGCACGACTGTTCTTTCGGTGCAGCTCGCCGGCGACACCTACCGCGTCGTTACCGACCGCGGCACCTGGCGGAGCCGTGCGGTTGTGCTGGCGAGCGGCGCCTGCAACCTGCCGTCGGTGCCCGCCGCCGGCGCGGCGGTTCCGGGGACGATCGCGCAGGTTACGTCGCACGGTTACCGGAATCCGCAGCAGCTCGAGCCCGGTGGAGTGCTGGTCGTCGGCGCGTCCGCAACCGGCGTGCAACTCGCAGCCGAGATGCGGGACGCGGGGCACGAGGTAACCCTCGCCGTGGGTGAGCACGTGCGCATGCCGCGCACTTATCGCGGCCGCGACATCCAGGCGTGGATGGACATTGCCGGCATCTGGGACCAGGGCCCCGACGACGTGGACGACGTCGAGCGGGCCCGCCGCCTGCCGTCGCCACAACTGGTCGGCTCCCGGAAAGAACGGTTTATGGATCTCAGTTTCCTGAGCGCGCAGGGGGTACGGCTGGTCGGCCGGCTGGCGGCTATGCGCGACGGGAAAGCGCTTTTTTCCGGCTCGCTGCGCAACGTGTGCGCACTGGCCGATCTCAAGATGAACCGCCTGCTCGGGACGATCGACGAGTGGGTGGCGGCGCAAGGTGCCGGGGCGGAGGCGGTCGAGCGGTTCGAACCGACGCGGCTGCCGGAGCGACCCGAACTGGAGCTGGACCTTCGGAGCGGCGCCATCCGCACGATCGTATGGGCGACGGGCTATCGGCCGGACTACTCGTGGCTGCGCGTTCCGGTGCTCGACCGCCGCGGACGCATCCGGCATGACGGCGGCGTCACGCCGGCACCCGGCCTGTACGTGCTCGGCCTGCCATTCCTGCGGCGCCGCAAATCGAGCTTCATCCACGGCGCGGGCGACGATGCGCGCGACCTCGCCGCGCACCTCGGCGGCTACCTCGACAGCACCTGCCGCCGCGGGTCCGTGAAGCTGGCCGGCTGATGGACGATGCCTCGCCACGCGCAAGGGTCGACGTGTTCGTCGAGTGGCCGGGACGACTGCGGCCCGGCGACACGCGATCGGTCGCCGAGGTCGAGGCCGCCGCGTGTTTCGAGCTTCGCCAGGCGAAATGGCTCGACAGTACCGTGGCGGAAGCCGAGGGCAGGAAGCTCTGCCACTACCGCGCGCCGGACGCCGAATCCGTGCGCCAGTCTTTTCGGCAGGGCGGCGTGGACGTCGACGCGGTGTGGAGCGGCACGGTTCGGGACACCGACGACCCGCTCGGCGCGAATGTCGTCGTGGAACGATGGTTCGAGGCGCCGCTGGATTTCGGGGATGCCGTCGCGATTGTGGGCACGAGGGAACTGCTCCCGCGCGGGTACCGGCTGCTCCGGGCCATCCAGCCCTGCGGCCGCGAACGCATCCTGTGCCTGTGCGAGGCACCCGTCCCGCCGGCACTGCCGCGGGAACGTATCGGTGAGGGGCTGCTTATCTGGTCATGCCGGATGCGGCAGCGGCAGCCGCCTGCGGCGCAGGATAAGCATTTATGAGGTCGGCCAGGCGGTCGAACAGCGGCGACAGCCACGGCTCGTAGTGGCGCCACTGGTCGAGTCCGCTCGCGTAGATCGGGCGGCGGACCTGCTCGGAGCTCGGTGTACGCACCGAGCGTTCCGTCCGGTGAAATTCCAGGCATTGGGCTTCGAACGGCAGGCCGAGGAACTCGAGAATGCGGCGCACCTGCCCCTCGAGATCGGCGACGACGTGCTCGTAATGCACGCGCAGGATGCGCCCCGGCAGCGCGCGGTCCCAGTGGTCCATGAGCTCGACATAGCCGCGGTAGTAACCGGCCATCTCGTCCAGGTCGTAGGTGAACTCCTGGCCGTCCGCGAAGAGCTGCTTGTAGTTGCTGAAGCAGCACGCCATCGGATGCCGGCGCGCGTCGATGATCTTCGCATTCGGCAGCATCAGGTGAATGAGCCCGACATGCATGAAGTTATTCGGCATCTTGTCGATGAAGCGCGGCGCATCGCCGCGCAGGAAGCGGGTATCCTCGATATACGCTTTGCCGAACTTCGCCAACTGTTCCGGCTCGAGCTCTCGCAGGATACCGGGATAGCGCGCCTGCTCGGCAACCATCCCCCGCCCGTTGAGGCGGTTCGAGAGCGCGATGACGTTGGGCAGCTCCGTCGTGCCGTCGACCTGGGAATGTGACGCGAGGATCTGCTCGAGCAGCGTCGAGCCGGAACGCGGCAGGCCCACGATGAGTATGGGATCGGCGTCCGGCGCGCCCGCGCCTTTGAGGCGGCGTAAGAGCTCCGGCGTGCAGACCTCCGCCTGCGCGCGCATCGCGGCTGCCGCCCGTTCGGGGTCGTAGCGCAAGTCCTGGCGGCGCAGCCGGTTGCCCTGGGCGTAGCGCTCGAAAGAGCGCGCAAACTCACCCCTGTCCTCCCACGCCTTGCCCAGCGCGAAGTTCATCTGGAAGCGGTCGACGAGCGCGGTGCGGCCGTCATCCACGTACCGCTCCATCGCCGCGATTTCCTCGTCGGTAAAGCGGTAGGTCTTGAGATTCGCGAGGCTCCAGAACGCGTCGCCGAAGTCCGCACGAACGCGCCAGGCGTTCCGGTAAGAAGTGACCGCTTCGTCGGGACGGCCGATGGTTTTCAGTACGTGCCCGCGCGCGAGGTGCGCTTGCTCAAGGTCGCCGTGCCGTACGATCACCCGGTCGTACACCTCGAGGGCGGCGTCGAAGCGGCCGACCGCCACGCATTCGTTGGCGTAGCTCAACTCGAAGGCCGGGTTGCCGGGAAAGCGTTCCCGCAGCACTTCGGCCTGCTCCGCCGCCTGCTCGAACTTCTGGCGCTTGTGCAGGATCTCGACGTAGTCGCGGCGGCACAGCCAGTTGTCCGGCTCGAATTCCACGCCGCTTTCGAGCAGGAACTCCGCGTCGTCGTAGATGAAGAGCTTCATCCCGATACGCGCGAGCAGGCGCATTGCCTCGACATGGTGGGGCTGCCGGCGCAGGAAGTCGCGGCACAGGTTCTCCGCCTCGAACAGCTTGCCTTCCTGGACCATACTGGTAACGCTGACGAGCTCCGGCGGGAGTTCCGCCAGGCGCCGGTACTCGGCTTTCGCCGCGGCTTGCAGGTCGCGCCGGGTTTCCAGGGAGGCCAGCTCGCGCCACGCGGCGATCAGGCCCCGATTCAGTTGGACGGCACGCCGGTAAGCGGAAACCGCGCCCCCGCTATCGCCCAGCGATTTTCGCAGGTGCCCTTCTTCCTGCCAGGCACGCGCGAAGCGCGGCGCCGCCTCCTGCAGCCGCGCGACCGTTGCAAGCGCGTGGTCCGTGCGGCCGAGATAGCGTTCCGCGACGCCTTTTATATAGAGCGCTTCGGGATTCGAAGAGCCGGCGGCATTGGCCTCCGCCAGCGCCTCTTCCAATTTACCGGCTTGCAGGAGTCGCCGGGCCGCGGCCAGCGGGTCAGTCGTGCCGGGTTGCGCGATCGTCAATGCCCCTCACGACCATCATTCGTAATCCCACGACACCCGCAGGCCGAAGGTGCGCGGCCGGTTCGTGGTGATCCTGAGATCGGTGTCCAGCGAGTTGATGAAAAGCTCCGCGCGCTCGTCCGTGAGATTCTCCGCGAAAAGCTCCACGGTCAGGTTGTCCGTCTGTACGCCGAAAGCGGCGTCCAACGTGTTGTACGAGTCCTGCAGGAAGCGGTTGGCTTGGACGATCGAGCTGTACTGCTCGTCGGTATAGGCGTAGACGAGTTGCGCGTAGGGATCCCAGTCTCCCATCGTCCATTGGTAGCGGCCGCTCAAGTTGAACTGCAGCTCGGGCGCCAGCGCGAGCTGGGAACCCTCGGGAGCGAGGTCCGTCACGCTCGGTGGCACCCGTACCATTTCCGTGTCGTTGTACGACCAGGCGCCACGCAGCGTGAAGTTGTCCGTCGCCGCCCACAGGATATCGCCCTCGAAACCGAGAATCTCGGCGTCGGCGGCATTCGATGTGAACGTGAGCACGGAGATGAGGAAGTCGGTAATGCCCACCTGCAGGCCGTCCCACTCTATGAAGTAGACCGAGCCGTTGAACCGCAACCGGTCGTCCAGCCACGTGGTCTTCCAACCAATCTCATAGTTCTTGACCTCGTCGCTGACATAGGTCTGCGGGACATCTTCTTCATCGAGGCGATTGAAGCCTCCGGGCCGATAGCCTTCGGAGTATGTGCCGAAGAACAGGGAGTCTTCGCTCAGGCGATAAGTCAGGCTCGCCTTCACGATGACGTCGTCTTCCTTGAGTGGCAGTTCTTCCGCGAAGAGAGCGTCGAAGTTGTTGCCGTTGTCGGTGTCCACGTCGCCGAGCGTCGCGAAACTGGAGGACCCCACCAGCGCCGTTTCGAGATCGTAGTAGCGTGCGCCCACGGTTGCCGACCATTCATCGTTGAAGTGCCAGGTCGCCTCGCCGAATGCGGCGAACTGCTCCTCCGTGCGAATCGCATCGTTCATGAACGTGATTCCCGGCAAACGGGGATTGGGATTGAAGTGGGTTGCCGTGGAAATCGGCGCATTCCGTGCGAAGAAGCCGGTCGAGCCGGCGACATAGAAATTGGTGTCGACCCCGGTTTCGATGTCATCGAAGTAAATGCCGGCGACGAAGTCCAGTCCTTCCTCATCGAAAGACGAGATGCGGAACTCGTGGGTGGTCCGGTCGTTCTCGATGAATGCGATCATTCCCTGGGTGGGATCGCCGCAGAGCGTGTAGGTAGGCTGGCAGATGTAGTAGTAGCCGTACTTGCCAACCTCCGTATAGCCGCTGTAATCGAAGCTGTTGTTCACCTCGCGATCGAGATAGGAGCCGGCGTAGATCACGTCCAGGTTCGCGATGCGACCTTCCACCGTCAGCGAGTACTGCCGGAAATCGTCCTCGAGCCGGTCGGGGAAAAACCGCTGCACCTGCAGGTCGCCCACGACCCGTATGCCGGACTGCGGGTCAGTCGGGTCTTCGAACTCGGCGACGCGCGCGGGAGCGTGGTCGAACACCCCGTCCACCTGCAGCTTCTGCTGCATGAACTGGCCCGTCACCTCCCAATCGTCGTTGACGGCATATTTGGCGCTCAAGCGTCCGCCGGTGTACGTGGCATCGTTGAAGTCTTCCTCGACGAATGCCAGGTTGTTGACCACGACGGATTCCGCTCCCTCGGGAAAGCCGACGTGTTCCGCCGTGTAGGAGTTCTCCCCGAACACGTTGTCGATGTACCCGCCCTCGAACGCGTTGTAGAACACCGCGCGCAAGGCGAGCTTGTCTTCCAGCACCGGGATATTGACGTAACCCTCGACGCTGTTGCTCAGCTCGCCTTTGTGCGTGTCGGCGACACTCGCGTCGAAGCCCGCCTGGAATTCTCCGTAGACAGGCTTGTTCGTGATGAGGCGGATGGTGCCGGCCTGCGAGCTCGCACCGAACAGCGTGCCCTGCGGCCCGGGCAGCACCTCGATGCGCGCGATGTCGGCAGCATAGAGGTCCAGGTTGCGACCGCCGGAGCTGACAGGCTGCTCGTCCAGGTACAAGGCGACGTTGGGCACGGGCGCGCCGATCTCGACTGAGGTCTGGTCCGACGAATCGGTGGCCATGCCGCGAATGAAGATGAAGGACTGTCCGGGACCCCGGCCGGCGGCGTTGACGTTGGGAAGGTAACGAACGTAATCATCGAAGTTCCCGATGTTCAGGTCCTCCAGGCGCTGCTGGTCCAGGGCCTGCACGGCGATCGGCACGTCCTGCAGGCTCGCCTCGCGCTTGGTCGCCGTGACGATGATTTCATCGAGCTCGGCGGCGGTCGCCAGGCCGACCGACCCCGTGGAAAGCGCGACCATTACGGCCTGGCTCAAGGCTTTTCTGCGGAACATCGTCTGGTCTCCCCCTGACAATTGGTGCCGGTGCAGCGGCTTGCAGTATAAACCCAAGGCGCGGCAAGGGAAGAGGCCAAACGCTTCTGAGCCGCGGCCCTGCTCGCAAGCGCGGGACCGGCCATCTATAATCCCGGTACACAGTGAAATACAGAGGCTTCGTCAGGGGGGCAGTCCGAGAATAGTCAGAAGAGCGGCCTGGGGGCACACACGGCCTTTGTTCGAGGAGAACAACGAACGTGAAGCACCATCCTGCTCCCACGCCGGGCGGCGCTCGCCGTGCGCCGGTCCAAACCACCTTTTCCGCGCTTCCTCGCCGGATCGCCGCCGTTTTCGCCCTGCTGGCCGCACCTGCGGTCGCGCTGGCGCAGGTCACCGTCGCCACCACCGAGAATGCCGAGGAGAACTCCGGCGGCGGCGGAGCCTTTACCGTCTCACTGGTCGCGGCGAATGCCGTCGACGTCACCGTGCAGTATGCGGTCGGCGGCACCGCGTCGGCGGGAGACGATTACGAGACGCTGAGCGCGGCCGTAACCATTGCCGCCGGCGAGACCTCCGAGGAGATCGAAGTCCGGCCGATCGACGACGAGATCGTCGAAGGTGACGAAACGGTCGAGATCACGCTGACCTCGAGCAGCGACCCGCTGGTGCCGGTCGGCTCGCCCGCCACCGCCACCCTCACCATTGCCGACGACGACGAGGAGGCCGTGCCCGCCGAGGTCGTCGTGTCGGTCAGCGCGAGCGACGACAGCGCCGCCGAAACGCCGAACGACGCGGGTGCGTTCACCGTCAGGCGCGTCGGTGGCGATCCCGAGCGGGCCGTCACGATCGCCTACTCCGTCTCCGGCAGTGCGACGCCGGGCGATGATTACGCCGCGCTGTCGGGCAGCATCAGCCTCGGCCTTGGCGTGCAGGAAGCGCCCATCGCCATCAACGTGCCCGGCAACGACAACGTCTTCGAGGGCGACGAGACCGTCATCGTCACGCTCGCCGCGGTCCCCGGCGACATCGCGGTCGAAGGCGACCCGGCGACCGTTACGATCCACGACAGCACGCACTCGGTGAGCGCTACGACCGCCGCGAACGCCGCCGAGGAGAACAGCGCCGCGGGAAGCGTCGACGTCGTACTGAGCGGGACCAACCGGTCGGGCAGCAACCTCGACGTCAGTTACACCTTCGGAGGCAGCGCCGTGGCCGGCGAGGATTACGCCCGGCCGAGCGGTACCGCCAGTATTCCCCCCGGCGCGAACTCGACTTCGATCGCCATCATGCCAACGGATGACGGCGTGGACGAGGATGAAGAAAGCGTCGTTATCACGCTGACCGGCACGAGCAGTGCCGCGGTGTCCGTCGGCACCCCGGCGAGCGCTACCGTCGTCATCGCCGATAACGACGACGCACCGCCGCCGCCTGCGGAGGTGCAGGTCTCGGTCATCGCCTCGGTTCCCGGCGCTGCCGAAAGCGGGGACGACGGGCAGTTCGTGGTGCAGCGCGCCGGCGGCGACTCCCGCGCCGTCGAGGTCCCTTACACGGTCGGCGGGAGCGCATCTCCCGGGGAGGATTACGCCTCACTCTCCGGCAGCGTCAGCCTCGGTGCCGGCCAGGCCGAAGCCACGATCGACGTCGACGTAACCGGCAACGACGGAGCGTTCGAAGGGGGCGAAAACGTCACGATTACCTTGCAGGCCGTGGCGGGCGATGTTGTGGTGGTGGGCGGTCCCGCCACCGTCACCATCGCAGACAGCTCGCATTCCGTGACCGCCGAGAGCGCCGGCAACGCCGACGAGGACTCCGGCACCGGCGGCCGGATCGACGTGTCGCTCGGCGCCAGCAACGAGTCGGGCGCGGAACTCGACGTAAGCTATACGGTCGGCGGGAGCGCGACACCCGGCACGGATTATGCGGAGCTCAGCGGCACGGTGACGATACCCGCCGGCGCGAGCTCGGCATCGATCACGATCGACCCGGTGGAAGACGACCTCGTCGAAGAGGACGAGACGGTTGTCGTCACGCTTACCGGCACGAGCAATGCCGCTGCGCCGGTCGGCTCACCCGCCTCGGCCACCGTCTCGATTGCCGATGCCGATGTCGACGATTCCGACGACGACGGCGACGGGCTGTCCAATCGCGAGGAATGCCCGCTGATCATCGTGTGCATCGACACGGACGACGACGGCAACACCAATGACCAGGACCCGGACGACGACGGGGACGGCGTGCCGACCGCGAGCGAAGGCGCCCCCGACCGCGACACCGACCGGGACGGCACGCCCGATTACCTCGACGATGACGATGACAATGACGGCCGGCCGACGCTCGAGGAGGATGCGGACGTCGACGGCGACGGCAATCCCGCCACCGCGCCCACGGACACTGACGGCGACGGCGAACCCGACTACCTCGACGCGGACGACACCGGGGGGCCGCAGGGTGACGTGGACGGCGACGGCCTGACCAACGAAGAGGAGGCCGAGCTTGGCACGGACCCGGCAAACGCGGATAGCGACGGCGATGGCGTCAACGACGGCAGCGAGGTCTCCGCCAGCAGTGACCCGCTCGACAACCGCTCCTTCGATGACGCCGATGGCGACCTCGTCCCGGATGCCGTCGAAACCGAGGACGGCACCGACTTAGGCGACCCTAACAGCTTCGCCGACGGCGACGGCGGCGGCACCGCCGATCACGTCGAGACGATCACTTACGCGATATTCGGGCTGCCACCGACCAGCATCGCGGACGCGAGCGACGACCGGCGCGACCTCGACAGCGACGGCCTGCCGGATCCGTTGGAGATCGTCAGCGGCTCGGACGCCGACGACCCAAACTCGCCGACCGCGGACGGTGCGGGCGACGAGAACGGCAACGGCATCACGAACGCGGTCGAGGATTTTCTCGCGGCGCTGGGGATCGGCTCGGTCGATGCCGTAAGCGACCGCGACCGGGACGGATACCCGGATGCCGCGGAAGTGACCCTCGGCCTCGACCCGGTAAGCGCGAGCGAGCGCGACACCGACGGCGACGGCGTGCCCGACGTCGTCGAGGCATTCGCCGGCCTCGACATCGATGCCGCGACCGACTCCGACGGTGACGGCGTGCCGGACGCCCGCGAGATCGCGCTCGGCTCCAACACACTGGACGCAAACTCACCCATCGCCAACGGCGCTGCGGACGATGATGACGACGGCGTGAGCAACGGTATCGAGGAAGTGCTGAGCCTGCTCGGCGCCGACGCTGTCGACGGCGGCAGCGACGGCGATGCCGACGGTATCCTCGACGGCGACGAGATTCGCCTCGGCACCGACCCGTTCCACGACGAGCAGCCGGCTCCCTGGATCGAGCTGACGCAGGCCGGGATCGGCGCCGTCAATGCGCTGTTACCGGACGGCGGCACGGCAACGGCGTTCGCCGTCATCGGCGGCCACCAGGCCGGCACGCTCGTGTACGACTGGAGCGGTTCGGACGCCGCGCTCCTGGCCGTGTCGTCGGGCGGATCGTCCGGCAGCACCCTCAGCCTGTCGCCCGAAACGCTGCCGCCAGGGCCCTACCGGCTCGAAATGACCGTCCAACGATCGGTCGGCGACTACACGTCCGAGGCGTCGACGGTGGAGATGATTGTCAGCGTCCTGGAGGGTGCCACGCCGGCTGACGTGGCCGATGCCGACGGCGACGGCGTGCCCGACAGCGCCGACGACGCGGACGCTCGCGCTGGGCTGGGCCACGAGCTGCAGGCACAAATGGGCGCGCGCATGCAGGTCGCCGCGGGCATCCGGCTGCAGCTCGGCTCAACCGCACGCACAGCGCGCACCGGGGCTGCTCTCGTGTCGGTCGGCGACATCGCGAACGCGGGCGACGGCGCGGGCGGCGGTGTCGACAACAGCGAGGACGAGTTCGACTACGGAAGCGGCATTTACGATTTCGCGATCACCAACCTGCCGGAGGTCGGAGCGAGCGTGCAGGTCGTCATCCCGCAAACGGCGGCTATCGGTGAGTTCCCCGAGTACCGCAAGTTCCGCCCGGACAGCGGCTGGTCGGCATTCGCAGAGGATGAAAGCAACAGCATCGCCTCGGCCGCCGGCGCACCGGGCGAGTGCCCGCCGCCGGGCGACGAGAGCTATGCCCCGGGGCTGGGGCAAGGGCATTTCTGCGTGCAACTCACGATCCAGGACGGTGGCCCCAACGACGGCGATGCCGCGCTCGGCCCGAACGGCGTGATCGCGGACCCGGGGGGCGTCGCGACCCCGAAAGGCCAGGTCGCCGTGGGACAGGGCAGCGGCGCCTTCGCGCCTGTTGCCCTGCTGCTGCTCACACTGGCGGCCGTGCTGCGCCGGCGACGCGGGCCGTAGGGGCGGTATGCGCGCAGCCAACGATAGCCGGCCGCGGCATCGGTGCTATGCGCGAACGGCCGCAGGTGGCATGGGAGTTGCAGGACGATGATCCCTGACCTACCCCGTAAGGACTGCCACCAATGCTCGCGAAAATAAAGGAAGCCGGCTCGATCACCTGGGACACGATCCGCGCGTTCAAGGAAGACGACCCGTTCGAGATGGCCGCCGCCCTCGCCTACTACACCCTGCTCTCCATCGCGCCGCTCCTGCTGGTAATCGTCGGAGCGGCGGGAATGCTGCTCGGAGAAGCCCAGGTACAGCATGCGCTGGTAGACCAGGCGCGGCAGCTCGTTGGCGACGAGGGTGCGACGCTCTTGCAGACCGTCATGCAGAACGCGGCGCAGTCGCCAAAGAACTCGATTTCGATGATCGTCGGCTTCGTGCTGACGATTCTCGGGGCAACGACGATCTTCGCGCATTTGCAGAAATCCCTCGACCGCATCTGGGACGTGAAGCCGACGCCCTCGAACGCCGTGGTCGGCTTTGCTCGCGCGCGGCTCGTCTCGCTTGGCGTCGTGCTGGGGCTTGCTTTCATGATGCTGGCGTCACTCGTGCTGCAGGCGGCCATCAGCGGGCTGCAGCACTACATCGCGACGCTGTTCCCGGGTGCCGCAATCCTGTCCATCATCGTCAATACCCTGGTGTCGCTGAGCCTGGTCGCACTCGTGCTCGCGATGCTGTTCCGCTACGTGCCCGACGTGGAGATTGCCTGGCGCGAGACGCTCATCGGGGCGTTCGTCACCGCCTTGCTGCTGACGATCGGCAATTACGCAATCGGCCTGTACCTGGGCCGCGCGGCCGTGGGCTCCGCGCACGGCGCGGCCGGGTCCGCGGTCGTGTTCATGGTGTGGGTGTACTACACCGCCGTGATCCTGTTCTTCGGGGCGAAGATGACCAAGGTGATCGCGCGGCATCACGGCACGCCGATCGTTCCGAGCGAGTACGCGACGTTCATTCACGGCCCGGAGCCGCACGGCGCGGGCTGAAGGTCCGGGCACGAACCAAGGCGGCCAGCCGGCCAGCGGGAATGCGCCGGTCACGGCAGCGCGGCCGTGCACGCGCCTACGTGGCGTCGTCGAGGATGTCTTCGATTGCTTGCAACATCAGGGGGTTGAACTGCTCCGGCCGCGTCATGTGCAGGTAGTGCCCGACGCCATCCACGAGCACGGCATCGAAATCCGCGTACTTGAGATTCACGTCGGTCCGGGTGGGATTCGGCCCGGCGGCGTTGACGGCCCGGATCGGCACGCCGGCGTCACTCATCCAGGCGGCCGTGTCGACGTTCGGGAAGTCGTGAATGAGCGCCGTGCCGACGGCAGCACGCTCGGCCGCGCAGCTTGTTTCCAGCACCCGCGCCATCGTCTGCTCCGCCCCTTCCTCCGGAAACATCTGCTGCACGAAACTTGCGCAGGTGCCGGTATAGTCCTCTGCCATCGCATCGAGAAACGAATCGATGTTCTCGCCGGAGAATTCGAACTCGGCATCGTGCAGCGTGTCGACCGCGACGATGCCGCGCACGCGATCGCCGGCCAGCGCGGCGGCGCGCAACGAAACCGGCCCGCCCATCGAATGGCCGACCAGGACGACGTTGTCCAGGCCCAGCGCCTCGATCAAACCGGCGACGTCCTCGCCGTAGGTGGAAATTTTCCAGACCTCGCGGGCGGCCGTTGCCTGGCCGTGCCCGGGCAGGTCGAGTGCAATCGTGCGGTAGCGCTCGGCGAGCACCGGCACCTGCTCCGCCCAGAACGTACGGTCGCACATCCAGCAATGCACGAGGACTACGGTCGCCGGCCCCTCGCCGGTAACGGTGTAAGGCATGTTGTTGCCGTCCGCGGTGGTCCACTGGTGCTCTCCCGCCGCCAGGCTGGCGGTATCGGCGGCGGTAGCGGAAGTATCGGATCGTGGCGCGTCGGTCGCGGGGTTGCACGCGGTGATGCCGCAGGCAAGCGGGACGACGGTAATCCAGCCGAGCGTGGTGCCTTTCATGATCTCCCCCTCAGGATGATAGGGCCGGTCGAGGCTGCAGTTTAGCGCGTCACGGCAACAGCCCCCATCGCGCGGCGTTGTACCAGGGTATGCGGTAGCCGCTCAGGGTGGTCAGGCCCGGGTCGCGGCTTCCGGCAGGGCGCAAGCGCCGGTGCGGCCGACGCCCGGACCCTCACGGCAGCCGCGCTTGCGCCCCGCCGTATCCGCGTGTAGAAACAGCCTGAAATAATCAAAATACCTCTCAATAACAAGAACAGAGAACCCGCCATGACCAATCCATTCAAGAAGATTGCCGCCGCTCTGCTGCTGCGAGGTGCAGTTTTTGCGGCATTGGGGTTGTACCTGATCGCCAAAGCGCTGCCGTCCCTGCTCGACACGGCGCAGAGCCTCAACGTCTCCGGAGCGGTAATCGGCGCATTCCTGCTGGCGTTCGGAGTCGCTGACCTTGTCCAGGGTCTGCAACGTCTCACGCGCATGCGCAAGGACAAGCTGGACACCCCATTGATCGACTATGCCTACGGTGGCCGCGGCGTGCTTCCACCGAACCTCATGAACGCCGACGAGAACCCCAACGAAGCCGGCCAGGCCACGTTGATCGAATGGGTCGCGCGCGTGTTCCCGAGGATTGCCTACCTGCCGTATCCCTACACCGGAGCCCTGCACTCGGTGCTGGTGGCTGTCGGTCTCGGCGCCGCCGGGCTCCTCATCTACCTTCTGCTGCGCGTCGTCATGGCCGGAACCCTGCAACCGGCACAGCTCGCGAGCATGCTGGACTGGTACCTGTGGTCCTACTACCTGGTCGGCTTTGGCTTCTGGGCCGCCATCAGCCGCTTTGGTTTTCGTCGCGCGCTGCGGTTCGAGAGCAAGCTCCTGCCCGGCAGGATCGTCACGCTTTTCCTGGCGCTGCTCGCCGGCTCGGTCGTGCTTGCGGTGGCGATGGCGAAGGGCGGTACACAACTTGCCGCACCGCCTGACCTCGGCCCGCTGACGGGAATCCTGTGGCTCGGCTCTCTCGTGGTCATAGGCGCCGCCGGCGCGATCACGGTGCTGCGCGGCAGGCGGGCCCCGGAGCAGTACTCGGTGCACCGCGATGAGGAATTCTTTACCGTGGGCATGCACCCCACGGACGTGATCAACGTGATCAAGTCGTTCACCGGCAAGATCGGTCCTGGCGGCTATGTGCACCTGGGCTCGTGGAATCCCGAGTACAAGGAGCACACCGCGGTCAACGCCGGTGAGTTCCAGGCGAACCTCAACGCCGAGTCTGCAATCCAGTTGAACGACCGTCCCAACGCGCACCCCGAGGCGAAGCTCGGCACCGTGCTCGCGTGGGCCGGCATTGCAATGACCGTGCTTGCGGGCGTCATCCTCTGGAACGTGGCCGGCGCGCCCCTGGATACGGCAGGCGCGGCGCTTTTGTCGCTACGCTTCCCCATCGCACTCGCCGTCTTCGGTTTCCTGCTGTATCGCCTCGGGGTCATCCCCGTCGCGGAGCTCGAATGGACCTCGGTAATCACCACCTGCCGTATCGAGGGCACCTTCCAGACACAGGCCGGCATGGCCCTGATGAGTGCAGGCGAGCAGACGCTGAAAGGCTCGGTCCTGACGAGCGCTACCGTGCAGCCCAAATGCGCTTATCTCACGAGCGTCGGCTTCCTGCAGCCCGGACTTGCCAGGAACACGATCGTCCGGCTGATCGATCGTGTCGAGCCGGCAAGCCAGGTTTCCGGCGACTTGCTCGCCGCGATCCGGCACCAGGCGACGCGGATCATGCACGCGGGTGCACCCACCGCCCCACGCAGCGCCGCGTTGCATGCCCTGCCCGACCAGGCCCACTTCGAAAGCGACGAACCCGGCGACACAGTGGACGCCCCGGCCTGAACGAGCGCCGGCTCTCGCCGGCGGCATTCGTTGCGCGGCGCCTCGACCGTTTCACTCCGTGGAACCTCATCCGGAGGCGGGGCTCCTGCATTTTAAGATGTAGCCCCATTCAGGAAGGCGCCCGCCGCCGGCGCGCCGCACAAAACACGACGAGGATTGCCAACATGCCCCCGACCCCATCCAGACTGCACCCCGCAGTCGCCGCACTGCTGTTGCTCTGCGCTTCGCTCACCGCTACCGCCCGGCCGTTGTCCATCGACGACGTGATGGCGCTGCGCGACGTCTCCGATCCGCGCATGAGCCCGGATGGTAAATGGGTCGCGTACGTGGTCGAGCACGTCGACACGAACAAGGACGAGTTGGTGAAGACGATCCATGTCGTGTCGACCGAAAGTGGCGAAAGCCGGGCGATGACGGCCGCGGTCCGCTCCGCCACGACACCCCGCTGGAGCCCGGACGGGCGCTACCTCGCGTTCCTCGCGAAGAAGATCGGGGACGACGAGGTGAAGACCCAGGTGTGGACGCTCGACGTCCGCGGCGGGGAAGCGCAGGCGTGGACGGCTGTCGAGCAGGGAGTCAGCGATTACGGATGGGCGCCGTCGGGCGAACGCATGTGGCTGCTCATCAACGACATGAGCGCGGAGGATCGGGAAGCGCAGCGCGCGGCGGAAGCCGGGGAGGAGCCGCGACCGCTGCCGCACGTGATCGACCGGCTGCAGTTCAAGCGCGACCGGGTCGGGTATCTCGACCGCAGTCGCACTCACCTGTACGTCGTCGACCGGCGCGGCGCCGCGCCGCGCCAGCTCACCTTCGGCGACTTCGACGACGGCGAGCCGGCGTGGAGCCCGGACGGCAAGCACATCGCGTTCGTCAGCAACCGCACGGCGCAGCCGGACAGCAACGAGAATACCGACATCTGGATCGTGCCGGTCGACGGCAAGAGAACGGAACCCCGGCAGCTCACGACGAACGAAGGACCGGACAACTCGCCGGCCTGGAGTCACGACGGCCACTTCATCGCCTACGTCACGGTGATCGAGCCGGGAATCATCTGGTACGCGACGAACCACCTGGCGGTCATCCCGGCAAGCGGTGGCGAGCCGCGCCTGCCGCTCCGCGAGCTGGACCGGAACGTCCGTTCACCGGTATTTGCGCAGGACGACGAGGCCATCCTGTTCCGCCTGGAGGACAGCGCGGAAGAGCAGCTCGCGCGCGTCGACCTGGCGAGCGGCGAGCTCGAGCGGCTCGTGGCCGGCGACCTCGCCATCGGCGCCTTCGACCTGCACGACTCCGGCCGCGCGGCCGTGCTGGTCAGCACCCCGGAGATGCCGACGGAGGTCTTCCTGTGGGACGGTGACGACCACCGGCGCCTGACCCGCAGCAACGAGCTGCTGAGCTCGGTGACGTTCGGCGAAACCCGCAACGTGACCTTCCCGAGCCGCGACGGCACCGACATCGAGGGCTTCATCACCCTGCCGCCGGATTACCAACGCGGACGGCGCTACCCGACGCTGCTGCGCATTCACGGCGGCCCGGTGTCGCAGTTCGATTTTTCCTTCGGCGCGCAGGCCCAGCTATTCGCCGCGCACGGCTACGTCGTCGTCCGGGCGAACCCCCGCGGCTCGAGCGGCTACGGCCAGGCGTTCTCCCACGCGATCTGGGCCGACTGGGGCAACAAGGACTTCGAGGACGTGCTCGCGGGCGTCGACTACGCGATCGAGGAAGGCTACGCCGACCCCGACCGGCTCGGCGTCGGCGGCTGGTCCTACGGCGGCATCCTGACGAACTACGTCATCACGCAATCGGAACGTTTCAAGGGCGCGATCACGGGCGCGAGCGAGGTGCTGTACATCTCGAACTACGGGCACGACCACTACCAGCACCAGTGGGAGACGGAGCTCGGGCTTCCCTGGGAAAGCCGCGAGACCTGGGAACGCATCTCGCCGTTCAACAAGGTCACAGCGGTCACCACGCCGACGCTGGTCATGGGCGGTGCGGAAGACTGGAACGTGCCGGTCAACAACTCGGAGCAGCTCTACCAGGCGTTGAAGCGGCTGGGCATCGACACGCAGCTCGTCGTGTATCCCGGCGAAGCGCACGGCATAGAGCGGCCGAGCTTCATCCGCGACCGGCTGGAACGCTATCTCGCCTGGTACGACCGGACGGTCCGGGGCGAGGAGTGACGAAAGGCGGGCCGGAGACTCGCTCCGGCCCGCCGCCCTGCTCAGAATGACTTGCTCAAGGTCACGAAGAACTGCCGCCCGAACTGGTCGTACCCGGATGACGTAACCCGGTTCTCGCGGTTCGAGCCGGCACTCGCGGCGATCAGCGGCGGCTCCTTGTCCGCGACGTTCTTGATACCCGCGGTCACCGTCCAGGTGTCCGCGAGGTAGCTCGCGGCGATGTCGTGGTACCAGCGGCTGGCCGCGTCGCAAACGTTCGCGGTGGGCTCGGTCGTGGTCAGGAACTCGCTCACGGTGAAGTTGTCGCAATCCGCGTTCTGCGCCGAGCGGGCCACCGAATCCGCCGTGGTCTCGTCGATGAAGCGCGAGATCAGGCTCAAGCTCCAGGCATCGGAAAGATTCACGATGAGATTGGAGTTGTAGCTGAACTCCGGGTACCCGTAGGTGCCTTTCAGGTCCTGCGGGGCCTCGCCCTCGAAGATGTGCACCTCGCGTTCGGTGCTGAAGGTCGCCTGGTTCAGCCAGATGACCTCCGCCCAGTCGAAGGCGCCCGTGACGCGGGTGTTGAGATCCCACCCTCGCGACGTTTCCTCGCCGATGTTGACGAACGATGCGTCGACGCTGCTGATCAGGTTGAACGACGGGTTGGTTCCGGGACGCGGGCCGAGGCGCGAGCAGAACGGGCTCTCGAGGTTCGGCGCGTCGTTGTAGCAGCGGAACATGATCGTCTCGGCGTCGATCGAGCGGATGGTGTCCTCGATCGAGATGTCGTAATAGCTCACGGCAACGTCGAGCCCGAAGGTGTCGTTGATCGTCGGCGAGAACTGCACGGTAGCGGTGACCGTATCCGAGGTCTCCGGGAGCAGGTCCAGCGCGTTGCCGCCGATCTGTACCGGGATCGTCGTGACCGCGCGCAGGCCGAGTTGGGTCGGGTCGGCGCCCGAAGCGACGCAGTTGTCCATGACGATCTGCGGCCGCTGGTCCAGCTCGGGATGGTAGACGTCGCCGATGTCCGCCTCGGCGGGCACGGCGCAGGGGTCCGCGCCGCCGGACACGCCGGCGAACTGGTCGGCCAGGAACTGCTCGCGCAGGTTCGGGGCGCGGAACGACGTGCCGTAGGAACCGCTGAAGCCCAGCCAGTCGTTGGGCCGGTAGGTCGCGCGGAACCGCCCGGTGGTCTCTTCGCCGAAGTTCGATTCCTCGGTATAGCGCAACGCGGCTTCCACCTCGACGAGCTCCGCAAAGGCCTTGTCGGTGAAGATCGGCATGCTGACTTCGGCGTAGGCCTCTTTGAGGTGACGTTTGCCCACCGAGTCGCCTTCCTGCTGCGGATTCTCGGCCGTGACCAGGCCGCGGGAACCGATGTACTCGACCGACGAATCGATCTCGTCCGCCCGGTACTCGAGGCCGAAGGCCATGCTGACGGGCCCGCCGGTCGGGATGTCGGCGACTTCACCGGTCACGTAGGCCGCACCGATGGTCTGCGTGACGGCCGTGCGGTTCAGCCGGTTGGCGATGAGGAAGTCTTCCTCCTCCGGGGTCGCGAAGCTGCCGCCGGGACTGCCGTCGGCGGAATACATCGTCGGCGAGAACCAGTTGATCGGCACGCAGGCCTGCGGCGTGCCGACGAAGCCGAGGTCGTTGGCCACGACGCCGCCGGTCCGGCGGATACCGCAGATGAGGTTGCCGTCGGCATCCAGGCGAAGGGTGTCGACGGCAAGAATGAGCGCGTTCTCGTTCATGACCGGCTGGTCGACAAAGCCGACGCCGCGGTCGTAGGACACGTAGCCGTCCCACGTCCAGTTGCGTTCGGCGAACCAGCCGCCGGGAAACTCGCCGCGAATGCCGCTCACGATGCGAAAGTGCTGGAGCTCGACGTCGCGAATCTGCGGCAGGCTACCGCCGAGCGTGACGAGAGGCGCGGTGGTGTTCGGGAACGGGTTCCCCGGGTTGTCGAAGAGTACCGGGGCGCCGGTCGCGTCGACGATGATGTTACCGTTCGCGTCCTCCTGCGGAATCATGGCCGGGATCGCCGGGAAGATCTGCTCCGTGGCGGCGCGGTTCTCCGTCTGGCGATTGAGGTACATCGCCTCGACGTACACTTCCTCGTCGCCGAACCAGCCCGGCTGCCAGCCGCCGCTCAGGACCAGCGAGAAGCGCTCCATGCCCTGCACGAGGTCGGCCGCGAGCCGCTCGTTCTGGTCGTTCCAGCGCGGATCGCAGTTGTTGCGGGCGGTGAACCCGGGCGCGGCGCCGCCGGTGAGCGGAGCCTCGCAGGGCGGCAGGTTCTGCGTGCTGCTGAAGTTCGGCACGCCGGTGTCGGAGGAGCCGGGGGTGTAGTAGACGATGATGTCGCCGTTCGGCGCGATCAACGGTCCTTCACCGAACAACCCGCCGATGTCGATCGCCGCGTTGTCGGGAAAGCTGTTGTTGCAGGCCGCGATGATCTCGCCGCTCTGCGTTTGCCTGATCGTGCGAATGCAGTCGACGCGCGAGCCGGTCGTCACAGGCTCACGGTTCATGTACTCGCCGCCGAGCAGGAAGTGCGTCGTGTCACCCTGCCCGCCCATCAGGAACGAGAACTGTCCGGTCTCGCCGCCTTCCTCCTGCGGCACGTTGCCGTAGGCGTTCAGCTCGAAGCCCTCGAAATCGTCGCGCAGGATGACGTTGACCACGCCCGCGACCGCGTCGGCGCCGTACACGGACGACGCGCCTTCGGTGATGACCTCGATCCGCTCGACCATCGTCAGCGGAATGAGGTTGAGGTCCGGCTGCGCCGGCGCGCCGCGCACGCCCGAGGAACCGAGGCGCCTGCCGTTCAGCAGGATGAGCGTGCGCTCCGGGTCCAGGCCGCGCAACGCGACGTTGGCCGAGCCAACGCCGCCGAGCGGCGGCGATTCGCTGGCATTCGAGTTGCCGGAGTTGGTGTTGAGCTCGCCGTTGATCTGCTGGCCGTAGGAGATCGGCGACTGCTGCAGCAAGTCGGACACCGTGGTGATGCCGGCCTTTCTTGCTGCTTCGACGTCGAAGGTCTGCAGCGGCGCGGCGCTCGAGTATTCGTCGCGGCGAATGCGCGAGCCGGTGACGACGATCTCCTCGAGGTCGGATGCCTCCGGATCCTGGTCGTCCTGTGCCATTGCCGGCGCCGCGACGAGCGAGCCGGCAAGGATGAGCGGGCACGTGAGCAGCGCCCGGATGGAATGCCAGTTGGTATTCATTTCCCCCTCCTGCCGATGGATGGTGCGGGCCGGGGGCATGACCGCCGCCAGCCTTGGGGGGATATGATGTTGGCTGCCGCGGAATTGTGTTGCTATTTCCACATAGCGATTTGCTATATGTGGACTAGGCAACTGATATTATTTATTTTTCCCTTATATTCGATTGTGTTATTTGTGCAACGATTGTGATGCACATGTTGCGGCAGCGCCGCATCAGGGCTCCGTCGGCCCTTGCGCCTGCTCCCCGGGCTTGAACAGCTCGCCGAGCACGAACACGAAGTCGGTCATCCCGGGCGCGTCGCCCAGGTTGGTCACGGCGGCGATCACCATTTGCTGCTCGGGCCAGGTCCAGAACGCGGTGGTGCCGCCGACCGAGCCCCCGGTGTGCCCGACCGTCCGGCGGCCGGACGGATCCTCGTTCGTCCGCCAGCCGATGCCGTAGCCCGTGGTCTCGCCGGAGTCGAGGCGCTGCGGCGTGAACAGCAGCTCGACGGTGCCGGGCTCCAGCAAGGGTTCGCGTATATGGCCGAAGCCGAAGAGGATCAGATCCTCGGGCGTCGACAGGAACCCGCCGCCGGCCCACTTGTAACTGTTGTCGACGAACGGCGCGTTCACGATCCGGCCGTCGGCGTCATGCGCGTAATAGCCGGACCGGTGCGGAATGATGTCCGTGACCTGGTCCGGCACCGTGTGGCGCATGCCGAGCGGCTCGAACACGCGCTCTGTCATGTAGGTGAGAAATTGCATGCCGGAAGCGGACTGCACGACCGCGCTGAGCAGGTTCCACCCGTAACTCGAATATTCGTAATCGGTACCGGGCCGAAACAGCAGCGGGTCGGCTGCAAAGATCTCCAGTCCTTGCAGCACGCTGTCATAGTGCCGGCTGGAAAAGAACTCGTCGCCGAGATAATGCCGTATGCCGGCCGTGTGACCGGCGAGCTGGCGTGTCGTAATCGGCCAGCGCTTCTCGGGGAAGCCCGGCACGTACTGCTGCACGGGTGCATCCAGGTCCAGCTTGCCGTTCTCGTACAGGAGCCCGATTGCCGTCGCGGTAAACGGCTTCGAGACGCTGCCGATACGAAATCGCGTCAGCGGCGTGACGGGCACGCGCAGCTCGACGTCCGCATAGCCGAAGCCTTCCGACCAGACGATAGCGCCGTCAATGCCGACGGCGACCGACAATCCGGGCAGGTTCGCCTCTTCCAAAGCGGAGGCGGCAAGCTCCTGCGCCGCCTCGACCGCTTCGCTGTACGACGGTGTGGTATTCGCGTCCGCCCACGCCTGCAGCGGCGATACGAAGATCGCCAGCAGCGCAAGGGCGGCGAATCGGGTGAAGTGCCTGTTCATTGGACGATAGTCAGCTCGTCCAGGAGGCGCTCGGCCCCGTAAACCGTCTCCAGCGCCTCGAGGATGATGGCGGTGTCGACGGCGACGGTGCGGTTCACCGCCGGGTCGAACCAGTAGGCGCCGGCGATGGAATGGATGTTACCGTCGAACGCGAGCCCGACGAGCGCGCCGTCGCCGGCGATGACCGGGCTGCCGGAGTTGCCGCCGGTGATGTCAGTGGTCGCGACGAAGTTGAAGGGCGTGTCGGAATCCAGTTCCTCGCGCGCCTGCTGCCAGCTCGGCGGCAGGGCGAACGGCGGCTCGCCGGTGACGCGCTCGAACAGCCGTTCGGTGTGCGTGAACGGCTCGACCGGCTCGCCCTTCTCTTCCCAGCCCTCCACGGCGCCGTAGGTGATACGCAGCGTGAAGGTCGCATCGGGATAGATGTCGGTGCCGTAGATCGCGAAGCGCGCGTCCGCGATCATCTCCTCGCCGCGGGTGACCGGCGCTTCCACCTGGTTCTCGTAACGCTTCCGCAGCGCCCGGGCATCGTCGTCGATGGCGAGGGCCAGCTCGATCATCGGGTCATTGCTGGCCTTGACGGCTTCGACGCCGCCCTCCCACAGCTCGCGCCGGTAGTCGACCTCATCCAGGCGACTGCCGTCGATGAGCGTGGCCGCGAGCTGCTCCGGGGCTGCATTGCCCAGCACCTCGTGCACGTAGGTGCTGTCGGGGCCGAGGTATTCGCGCATCTTGTCCAGCGAGTATTCGAGCGTCAGCTTCTCGTACGCCGCGTCGATCGGCCGCTCCGCGAAGAGCTGCGCTTCGACGCTGGGTAGCGCGGTGTCGGTGTAGCCGCGCAGGCGTTCCTCGTTGGGCTTCTCCCGCTCGACCGTACCGCGGACGATGGCGCGCGCGTAGTCGAACAGGTCGCTGCTGAACGCGGCACCGCCCTCGATGAACAGGTGGTCCTCGTACAGGTTGCGATGGGCCTCGACCGCCTGCTCGATCAGGGACCAGGCGTCGCCGTAGCGGGAGGCGAGCTCCGGATCGGCCATGACGGCTTCGCGAAGCTCCCGTTCCTCGGCAGCCTTCTGCGCCATCATCTCGTCATTGAGTAGCGCCTTGAGCTGGTTGCGGCGCACCTTGATGCCGTTCTCGATGCCGAGAATGCGTTGCTGCACCGCACGGGCGGCTTCGTCGCTGGTGTCGCCCCAGGCGAGCATGCGGCCCCGCAGCTCCGAGTAGCGAACGAGCCACATGGGGTAGACGACGTTGCGCAGCAATTCGAGCTGCGCCATCGTGAGCTGGCGCGACGTCGTACCCGGGTGCCCGGAGACGAACACGGGATCGCCGGCTTGGGGTCCTTTGCCGCGCCACGTCAGGAAGTTCGGCGTCTCGGCGGGCTTGCCGTCCTCATAGGCCCGCAGGAAGGACATGTCCAGGCACCAGCGGGGGAAGTTGAAGTTGTCCGGATCGCCCCCGAACGCGGCGATGGCGAGCTCCGGCGCGAACACGAGGCGGACGTCGTCGTAACGCTTGTACTGGTAGATGAAGTACTGGCCGCCGTTGTAGAGCGACACCGCCTCGCAGCGGCGCTCACCGCCGGAGGCTTCCTCGCAGGCCGATTCCAGGCGGGTGAGTGTCGCCTTGCGGGCCTCGTTGGCTTCCGGGCCTTCGAGACCGGCGATGGCGGAGGCGACGTCATCGGTGACATCTTTGTAGTCGACCAGGACGGAAACCTGCTGGCCCGGGCAACGTAGCTCCTCGTCCTCCGACCTGGCGTAGAACCCCAGGTCGGAGAGGTTGCGCTCTTCGGAGCTGAGGTTGCGGATACAGCCCCAGGTGCAATGGTTGTTGGTGAGGATCAGGCCGTCCGGGGAGGCGAAAGAGCCGGTGCAGCCGTTCTCCAGGCGCGTGGTGGAGAGTTGTGCGGACCGCAGCCAATCGCTGGTGATTCGGACGTCATACTTTTGTTCAACGGCATCTGCAGGGAAGTTGTCGATCGTCCACATACCTTCGTCAGGCACGGCCACCGAGGGGCTGGTAACGATCGCGGCAGCGGAGGCGAGCAGGAGCAGGCGGTGAACGAGTGCTGGCCGAGACATGGGATTTCCTTTTTTTCGGCTGATCGGCAAGTGCCGCATTCCAGCAGACGGGCAGCGATATGACAATAAACGGTGGGTTATGAGCGGAATGCTTCGCCCAGGTTCCGAAACCCGAGAACGTCGATTGCCGTTTATCTCACCGGGCCGCCGATCGACCAGAGGTGCCCGAACGGATCCCTGAGCTGCCCGTATCGCGCTCCCCAGAACTGGTTGTCCAGCGGCATGGTCACTTCGGCCCCCGCTTCGACGGCCCGTTCCCAGGCCGCATCGGCATCGGGCACCTCGAGATGGAACGTGCAGCTCGCTCCACCCAGCCGGGTCGGCGCCTTGGCGCCCTCGCCGCCGAACTCGGGAAACTCGTCGTGCAGCATGAGCGCACCGGATCCCATCTTCAGATGGGCGTGCATCAGCCGCTTGCCGTCCTCGGCCGGATGCTTCGTCTCCAGCACCGCGCCGAAGGCTTGCTGGTAGAACGCAATGGCGGCTTCGCCGTCGTTGACGACGAGATGGGGAACAGGCGTCGATGTTTCCATGCTCATGCCCTCACGATTGGTTGGGTTCGGCGAAAGTATAGATGAGATGTTTGCTTCCTCGGTTGCATCCTCGAGATACGCGACGGAAAGCCTCCCGATCAGCGGCGGGGTTCCAGCAACTGAGCTCGACTGACGGGGCGGCGCGCCGTCAGAAGCGATAGCTCAACCCGGCCGTCAGCAGTCCACCGCTCTCCTCGTGCGTGCCGTCGAAGTAGCGGCCCTCCACACGGAAGCTGAGATCCCCGCTGCCGATGTCCACCCCCGCACCCAGCGCAGTCCCGTCTTTCCCGAAGATATCGATGGTGGTGCCCGGGGTGACGTCGGCGTCATACAGGATCACGCCGGCAAGGCCATAGACTTCTACAGCTTGCGTGACCGGGAAGATCAGCCGTCCGAAAACATCGAGTCCACTGGCGTCGATCGTGACGTCGATATCGCCGACGCTATCCTCGGCGGAGCCGAGACTGAACAGCTCGACTCCGAGCGCAAAGCGCGGAACGAAGCGGTACTCGACACCGAAGAGCCAGCCGAGGTCGTTGCCCTCGAACGTGGCCGCGTCGTCCCGGTCCTTGATCAGGCTGCCGCCGATTCCGCCGTGCACGGCGAAACCGGTGCGATCCTGCGCATGGGCGACGGGCGCCGCAACGGCGAGTGCGAGGACGACGGCGACAAGCAGGCGAACGTATCGCATTTCCCACCTCCCCTTGTTGTGCCGGGAAGTCTGCGGGACGCTGCCTGTGCGAGCAAGCTTACTGGGTCGGCGTGACTCTCCAGACGGTGTTCGAGAGGTCGTCGGCAACGATCAGCGCGCCGCGCGGGTCGAGCGACACGCCGACCGGGCGGCCGCGCGCGTCACCGTCGTCGGTCAGGAACCCCGTCACGAAGTCCACCGGCTCGCCCGTGGGCCGGCCGTTCCGGAACGGTACGAACACCACCTTGTAGCCGACCGGCACGCTGCGGTTCCAGCTCCCGTGCTCGCCGATGAACGCGCCCTCCGCGAAACGCTGCCCCATCACCGGGCTGGAGAAGGCAAGGCCGAGCGCCGCCACGTGCGATCCCAGGCTGTAATCCGGGCGGATGGCCGAGGCGACTTTCTCCGGATCCTGCGGCTGTGCACGCACATCGACGTTCTGGCCCCAGTAGCTGTAGGGCCAGCCGTAAAAGCCGCCTTCCCGAATGGCGGTCAGGTAGTCGGGAACGAGGTTCGGCCCGATCTCGTCGCGCTCGTTCACCGCCGCCCAGAGCTGGCCGTTCCGCGGCTGGATGGCGAGTGCGGTCGGGTTGCGAACACCGGTGGCGTACTGCCGGTGCGCGCCGGTCTGCGCGTTGACCTCCCAGATCACGGCCCGGTCGACCTCGGCATCCATCCCGCGCTCGGTGATGTTGCTGTTGGAGCCGATGCCGACATAAAGGAAGCGGCCGTCCGCGCTTGCGGTCATTGCCTTCGTCCAGTGGTGATTGATCGCGGACGGCAGTTGCGTGACGGTCGTCGGCGGCCCGCTCGCGCGCGTCTGGCCGGCACGGTAGTCGAACCGCACGAGCTCATCCTGGTTGGCAACGTAAAGCGCATCGTCGATCAGGGCGAGGCCGTAAGGCGCATTGAGATTGTCGGCGAAGACACCTTGTTGTTCGTAGGTCCCATCGCCGTCGGCATCGCGCAGCAGGGTCAGCCGATCGCCGCCGCCCCTGTCGGTCTTGCCCTGGCCCTTGATGTAGTTCGCGATGAGGTCCTTCGGGCGCAGCACGGGCGCGCCGCCGCCGGATCCCTCCGCCACCAGGATGTCACCGTTTGGCAGCACCAGCGTCTGGCGCGGCACCGCGAGGTCCGTGGCAATGGCCGTGATGCTGTAGCCCTGCGGCACGGTCGGGACCTCGTCGCCCCAGTTCGCCGGCATCGCGATCCGCATCTTGGGCAGGAGGCCGCGCCGCGGTTCGGGCAACTCCGGGTCGGGGCCGTACTGGGGCGGCGGCACATCGCCTCCGCCGCAGGCGGACAGGGCCACTGCCATGGCGGCTGCGAGCAGAAGCGGGCGCATCACGTCACCTCCACGGCGCGAGGCCACGAGTAGCCGATCCAGGCGGCGATGAGCGCGAGGAGCGTCGCGATGACGGAGAGCACGAGCGCTTCCGGCATGATCGCCCAGGCGTCCTTCGCGTGGACGAAAGCATTGATGAGGCCGAGTACCCACATCGCGAGCAGCACCACGAAATAGGCAATTGAACGCCCCTTCCCCACGCGTTCCGCGCGCAACATATCGACCAGCGCCCACACCAGCGCGAAGGCGCCGACGAGCAGCCCGCCGGCGATCAGCCACGACGAGAAGTTGCTCCACTGGACCTGGAAGGTCGAGCGGTAGGCGAGGTCGCTGGCCAGCGCGCCCAGGAACAAGGGCAACGGAAAGGCGAGGAAGATCGCGTGCAGCGGGTGGAGGGGTCGGGAATATGCGTGCGCGGACAGGGTAGCCATTGTTCTTTGCATTCACCTCCCGAACCGCTATCGGCTCCTCCCGGACGTCGATACGGCGCGAATATGAGCTTGTTTCATCAAGGGTAGTAGATTCCGGAGGGACCGCAATCCGGCGCAGGCTCGTGACAGGTCCCGGTGCATCCCCGCTCGCGCGCACACGCCAACGGCGCCCAACCTTGCGGTCCTATTAGCTCGTATTTTGCAACAGTGCATACCGGATGCGCCGGTTTATCCCGCTATCCGCGCATCAGTATCCTTCCTCGGGTCGGCCAGCCCCCTGATAACCCTTGGAGAGGAGTAGAGCGAAATGTCACTGAAAACCCCGGGAACGATGAAAAGGTTTGCCCTGGCGTCGCTTGCCGTCATCGGATTGGGCGGCGCCGCCCATGCGGAGGACGTCTACTGCCCTCCGGACCTCGGCGCGGTCACGATCGACGGCAACGTGCTGATCACCGCCGCATGCCGCATGGAAGGGACGACGGTCGAAGGGAACATCCTGTTGTACGCCGGCGGCTCCCTGGTCGCCCGCGGGCTGGATGTGGACGGTAACGTCCAGGGGGAGGATGCGGACTACGTGGACATCATGGAGTCGTCGATCGACGGCAGCGTACAGCTCGAACGCCTGGTCGGCGACGCCAGCAACCTCACCAGCAACCTGGTCAACGGCAACATCCAGCTCGACGACAACCGGACGCGCCTGGAAGTGCTCGACAACACCGTGGGCGGAGACATCCAGGCATTCGATAACTCCGGTGGAGTCGTGATTGCCGACAACGTCGTGGACGGCAACCTGCAGTGCAAGGCGAACGCTCCCGCACCCGTCGGCAGCAACAACCGCGTGTCGGGCAACATGGAAGACCAGTGCGCCGACCTGCACCCGCAGGCGGATTCCGGCAGCGGCAACAGCGGCGGAACCGACGGCGGTAGCGGTAGCGGTGACGGCGGCAGCGGTGACGGCGGCAGCGGTGGCGGTAACGGCGGCAGCGGCGGCGGCGTCATCGGCGGCGCAAGCGAAGGCACGCCGGGCAGCTCCGGGGGTGGCAGCTTCGATCCGGTGACCCTGGGTGGGTTCCTGGGCCTGTTCATCGCGACCGCGGCGCTGCGGAGGCAGCGGCACTCGCCGGTCGCGCTCGGGAAAGCGCAATCCAGGTGATGACGGCCCACGCTTGCACCCGGCCCGAGCCACGTGGCTCCGGCCGGGTACTGCGTTTAAGCCGCGGCGGCGCGTCTCGCCTGTCCCAACCCCGCGATGGCGCGGCGCGCCTGCGCAAGCGACGATTCGCGTGTGGCCTCGTCCATGGCGAGGCCTTCCGCGTGCACGAACTCGACGTCCTCCAGGCCCATGAACGCCAGGACCTGGCGCAACCAGGCCGTCTGGGCGTGCGCCTCGCCGTAGAGCCCCCCTCGCGCGATGAACACATAACCCTTCTTGCCGGTGACGAGACCCTGGGGGCCGGTTTCCGTGTAACGGAACGTGGCGCCCGCTCGCAGCACATGATCGAACCACGCTTTGAGTTGCGTCGGCACGCCGAAGTTGTACATCGGCACGGCAATCACGACGGTATCGGCCGCGTGCAGCTCGGCAATGAGGGCGTCGGAACGGTCCGCGATCGCCTGCTGCGACGGCGTCCGTTTCGCCGGCTCGGCCAGCAGCGACTGGAAGCGCGCGAGGTCGAGGTGCGGCAGCGGCTCGGCCGTGACGTCCCGCAGCACGATTTGCCCGCCCGGGTTCTCGCGGCGCCATTGCTCCACGAACGCGTCCGCGAGGCGCGACGATGCCCCGTCGGCGCCGTAGAGGCTGGCCTGGATCTTGAGCAGCGTTGTCATTACAGAATCTCCTTTCTTAAATGCGCTGGGGCCATTCAACGATTGATCGAACCGATAGAAAAGCGCAAAATTTCGGCTCTACCTATCGGTTGGTTCGATGGAAAGTACCGAGACCACCCCCGCACCTCGCATTTCGCTCGAACAGTGGCGCTGCCTCGCCGCCGTGGTCGAGGCCGGCGGCTACGCGCAGGCGGCGGAGCGCCTGCACAAGAGCCAGTCGTCGGTGACCTACTCCGTGCAAAAGCTGGAGGAGCTGCTCGGGCTCGATGCGTTCGTGATCCGCGGCCGCAAAGCGGTGCTGACGCCGGCCGGTGAGATGCTCTACCGCCGCGCGCGCCAGCTCCTGGATGACGCGGAGGCGCTGGAGCACGCGGCGCACCGCGCATCCGCGGGATGGGAGTCGGAGATCGCCCTCGCGGTCGAGATCCTGTTCCCGACCTGGCTCGTGCTGGACTGCCTGGCCGCCTTCACCCGCGAAAGCCCGCAAACCCGCATCGAGCTCTACGAGACCGTGATGGACGGGGCACCGGACCTGCTGCGCTCGGGCGGCGTGGACCTCGCCATCACGCCGCTCGTCCCTCCCGGCTTCGAAGCCGAGCCGCTTACGGCTTTCCGCGCTTTCCCGGCCGCTCATCCCGATCATCCGCTACATCGGCTCGGACGCCCGCTCACCATGCGCGACCTGCGCAAGCACACGCACCTGGTCGTCCGCGACAGCGGTTTGCGTCGCGATCGCAACACGCTCACCGTGAACGGGGAGCGCCGCTGGACCGTGTCCAACATGGCCACCTCGATCGGCGCGGCGTCCCGCGGCTATGGCTTCGCGTGGTTTCCCGAGGACAAGATCCGTACGGAGCTCGCCGAGGGCGTGCTGAAGCCGCTGCCGCTCGCGCGCGGACAGGAACGCCTGGGGCATATCTACCTGGTTTTCCGCGACCGGGATGCCGCGGGCCCCGGCACGCTGCGCCTGGCCGAGATCCTGCGCGAAGGGACCGGACAGGGCTGCCGCCGCCTGGACCAGGCGACCGACGGCGCCCCCTTGCCGCTATCGCCACCGTGAGATTTCCCGGCTAGACTTGCCGCCCCCGTAGGGCAGCCCGCCGGCTGTCCGGGCGGCCGATTGCAACCGGATGCGCTTGGCGAGCATCTACCTGATGTCCGGATGCAACTTTTCGGGCCTTTTTCTGGTCGTACGGCCGGTGCTCAAGGGAACACTGCGCGTGGTAAAAATAAACCGAAGAGTCAGCCACGCCGGTGTGGCGCTCATCCTGTCCATCTCGATGCTCGGGCTTGCCGCCTGTGTGGAAGGCGTCGGCAGTACGCCCGAGCCGGCGGCGCCCGCACCATTGCTGCTGTCGCCCGGAGACCTCGTAACGTTGAGCGAGCGTCCGCTCACCTCGGGTCCACTGATCACCGGGTCCGTCGAAGCCGAGCGCCGCGCCGACCTGCGGGCGGAAGTACCCGCCGTGGTGATCGCCGTGCTGAAGCAGAATGGCGACCCGGTCCGCCGCGGCGACCTGCTGGTGCGCCTCGACCAGACGGCTATTCGCGACGCCCTGACCTCGGCCGAGGCATCGGCGCGGGCCGCCGAGCTGGCCTACGAGCAGGCCGAGCGCCAGTACCAGCGCCTGGTCAAGCTGCGCGAGGAGAACATGGTCTCGGCGCAACAGCTCGAAGACGCCGCGATCCAGCGCAACAGCGCGCAGAGCGAAGCCGAGGCGGCACGCACGCAAGTCGTCGCCGCGCGCCAGCAACTGGAACGCACCGAAGTGCGCGCGCCCTTCGATGGCCTGGTGAGCAACCGCAAGGTCTCGGCGGGCGACACGGCATCGGTGGGCAAGGAGCTCATGCAGGTCATGGATCCGGGCAGCATGCGCTTCGAGGGCCGCGTATCCGCCGACAACATCGGCGAGGTCGCCGCGGGCCAGCGCGTGCATTTCCGCGTCCAGGGTTTTGACCAGGCTGACTTTGCCGGCACGGTGGTGCGGGTGAACCCCTCCGCCAACGAGACGACGCGGCAGGTCGAGGTCCTGGTGAGCTTCGACGACCCCGCGCGGATGCCGAGGGTGGCGGGTCTCTATGCCGAGGGCCGCATCGAAGCACAGAGTGCTGCGCGGCTTACCCTGCCGGCTGCGTCGATCCAGCGTGATGGCGACAACGCCTACGCCTGGCTATTCGAAAACGGCGTCATTGAACAGGTGGCGCTCGACCTGGGCGCACATGACGAGCGCACCGGCCGCTACGTCGTGGAGGCCGGGCTCGCCGAAGGGGACACCGTGCTGCGCTATCCGGGCTCGACGCTGAAGGATGGCCAGGCGGCCCGGCTCGCCGGCGAGGCAGAACCGGTGACGATGTCGGCGGAAAAGTAAGCCATGCTGCTTTCCGATTTCAGCATCCGGCAACCGGTCACCACCGTTGCCATGATCATCGTGCTCATGTGCCTGGGGCTCCTGGCGCTGAAGAACCTGCGCGTGAACCAGATCCCCGACGTCGAGCAGCCGGTGATGGTGGTCAATTTCCCGTACCCGGGCGCGTCACCCGAGACGGTCGAGCGCGAGATCGTCAACCGGGTGGAAAAGGCGCTGCAGAGCATTCCGCAGGTCTACGAAATTCGCTCGACTTCCTACGAGAGCAATGCCCGCATCGTCATCATCTTCGACTTCAAGAAGGAGATGACGGCGGCCGCTGACGAGATCCGCAACGCCATCGCCTCGGTGCGCTACAAGTTGCCGCTCGAGATGCGCGAGCCGGTGCTGTATCGCTTCGATCCGTCCGCCCAGCCGATCATGAACCTGGCGCTTTCGTCGACCAGGCAGACGCACGCGGAGATTTCGCGGCTGGCCGAAGACGTGCTCGCCGATCGCCTGCGCGGTATCGACGGTGTTGCCGTCGTGGAAGTCGAAGGTGCGCTGCGCCGCGAGCTGTCGGTGCTGCTGCATGCCGACAAGCTGCGCGAGTTCAACGTATCGGTCGGCGAGGTGGTCGAGGCACTGCGGGCGCAGAACACGACCGCGCCGGTGGGCCAGGTGACGGGGCCGCTCGAGGAACAGAACATCCGGCTGGTCGGGCGCATCGAATCCCCGGTCGAGTTCAACGACGTCGTCGTCAAGCGGCTGGGCAACGAGATCGTGCGGCTCGGCCACGTGGCCACCATCGAGGACGGGTTCGCCGAGTCCGAAAGCTACAGCATGCGCAACGCCCGCCCGAACGTCGGCCTGTCGGTGGTGCGCTCGCGCGAATCCAGCACGGTGAAGGTCGCCGAGCTCGTGCGCCAGGAAGTGGCGGAGATCAACGACACCCTGCCCGAGGGCACCCAACTCGAGGTGACCTATGACGGCGGCGAGGACGCGTCCAATTCACTGGGCAACGTCATCCATGCGCTGATCTTCGGCGCCGGCCTCACGATCTTCGTGGTGTACGCCTTCCTCAACTCCTGGCGGTCCACGCTGATCACGAGCCTGTCCCTGCCGACTTCGGCCGTTGCGGCGTTCATCGCCATCTGGCTGTGCGGCTTCACGCTGAACTTCATGACGTTGCTCGGGCTGTCGCTCGCGATCGGCGTGCTCATCGACGACGCCATCGTGGTCCGGGAGAACATCGTTCGCCACATGGAGCGCGGGGCGGACAGGATCACCGCCGCCCGTAAGGGCACGGCGGAGATCGGCCTCGCGGTCACCGCCACGACCCTGTCCATCGTCGCGGTATTCGTCCCGGTGGCCTTCATGGGCGGCGGCGCCGGCGAGTGGTTCCGCCCGTTCGCGGTGACCGTGGCCGCTTCGGTGCTGGTCAGCCTGCTGGTTGCCTTCACGCTTGACCCGATGCTGTCGGCCTACTGGGGCGACCCGCCGGGCTACCGGCAGCGCGAGCAGCGAGGCCTGGGCCGATATATTCAGCGCTTCAACGAGTGGTTCGACGCCCAAGCGGACCGGTACGGCAGCGTCATCGCCTGGGCGCTGCATCACCGGGGGTGGATGGCGGGCATTTCGGTGCTGGCCCTGGTATCGGCGCTGGTGCTGCAAGGCACCTTGGGCGGCAGCGAGTTCCTGCCGAAGGCCGACTACGGCACCATCGCGGTCGACATTCGCACGCCATCGAGCACCAGCCTCGAATACGGGCGCGAGAAGGTCGAACAGGCCGCGGCGCTGGCGCGCTCGATACCCGAAACGAAGGCGACCGACTCGCGTGTGTTCGCGGGCGGCGGACGCATTTACGTGGACGTCGGTGACAGGGAGGAACGCAGCCGCTCCTCGTTTGCCATCGCAGCGGAGCTGCGCGGATTGCTGGGGCGCCTCGTCGGCGCCGAGTACGTCGTGCTCGACGACCTCAACAACGGCGCGCAGAAGCCGGTGCAGATCCAGTTCTACGGCGAGGACTCGCGCCGCCTGATGGAGATCACCAACGCTTTCATGGCCGAGGTGCGCGGTATCCCGGGCGCGGTCGACGTGGGCCTTTCGGAGCAGGATCCGAAGGACGAGCTGCGCATCGAGCTCAAGCGCGGGCTCGCCAACCAGCTCGGGATCTCGATGGCCGATGCCGCGCAGACGCTGCGCGTGGCGTTTGCCGGCGTGGAAGTCGGGGACTGGGTCGATCCCGAAGGCGAGGCGCGCGACGTCGCGGTGCGCCTGCATCCCGATGACCGCCTAAATGCCAGCAACATCGAGCACCTGCCGATCGCGGTGGCCGGCACGGGGATGATGGTGCCGCTCGACCAGATCGCGACCATCACCCTCGACAAGGGGCCGGCACGGATCCAGCACCTGGACGGCAAGCGCACGGTCACGGTCTCCGCGAACGTCGAAGGGCGGTCGCCGGGTGAGGTCACGGCCGACGCCATGAAGCTGGCGCAAGCCATCCCGTTCCCGGAAGGTTATGGCCTGTCCCTGGGCGGCGCCTCGCGCGATCAGCAGGAAGTGTTCAACGAGATGTTCACCGCCCTCTTCCTGGGCGTGGGCGTCATGTACCTGGTGCTGGTCATGCAGTTCGGCTCTTTCACCGCACCGGTGCCGGTGATGATGTCGCTGCCGCTGTCGCTGATCGGCGTGGTGCTGGCGCTGCTCGCGACGGGCAGCACGCTTAACCTGATGAGCTTCATCGGCGTCATCATGCTGATGGGACTGGTCGCGAAGAACGCTATCCTGCTCCTCGACTGCGCGCGCAAGGAAGAAGCGCAAGGTATCGCGCGAGAAGACGCCTTGATGCATGCGGGCCGGGTACGGTTCCGGCCCATCCTCATGACGACGTTCGCCTTGATCGCGGGCATGACGCCGGTGGCGATCGGCGTGGGCGAAGGCGGCGAGTTCTATCGGCCCATGGCCGTGGCCATCATCGGCGGGGTGTTCACGTCGACCCTGCTCACCCTGCTCGTCATCCCGAGCTTCTACGACAGCGTCGAGATCGCGCGTGAGCGCGCCGTGCTGAAGGTCCGGGCGCGCGCGGCGCTGACCAATCCCGCTGTGGCATTCGTGGTTACGCTTGTCGAAGCCTTGTTCGCGCTGACGCTGGTGCGCGCCCTGTATCGCGGGGGGCGCCGACTGCTCCGGCTGGCGCCGCGCGAGCACCCGGTGGAACGGGCGGCCCGCCTCGTGGGTTTCGAAGTGCCGGCGGGATTCGAGGCGCATCGCGGGAAAGGACGGCAGCAGGACGGCCAGGTGAAGGTTGCGCCGGGGAGCGTTCCCGCGGCTACCGGCGCCGAAGCGGCGTAAGACGCACCCCCCGGCTATCCGGCGACGCCCGGCACCCCCGGAAGATCACCTCGCCCCGGTTCCGGTTAAGCCGCTCGTATCCTGGCCGACGTAGCCGGGATCAGAAGCGGACCCGCCAGCTCACGAGTGCCCCGTCCGGGGTCGTGGCGAGGTGCACGCCGGCTCCCGAATCGCCCGTCCCCAGGAAGGCATCGTTCACGAAGGCCGCGATGAAGTTCCCCAGCGCGATACCGACCAGCGTGTCCGACGGGAAGTGCTCTCCCGATTCCACGCGCGCCCACGCCGTGGCGAACGTGATGCCGTCCAGCCCGAGACTCAGGGCGTGCCGCGTGCGATCGCCCGTCTCGAGGTAGCGCAGGTTTCGTGACGTCAACCGTGCGAACGCCGCGGTGGTCGAGGCGTGACCCGAGGGAAAACTGTCCTCGTCCGATGCATCCGGGCGCTGCCGCCCGACGCTGGTCTTCAGCTGCTGCGTAGCCAAAGCAGTTGCGCCGACGGCGGTGATGCCGACCAGGTAGCCTTTCGCCTTGTTCCCGAACCAACTTGCCCGGTCTTCGCCACTCGGCGTGGCGAGCACGCTCGCATGATAGGCAAGAGCCGACGCCACCCGCAGGCCATCGCTCCAGTCATCGGCATTCCGGGGCGAGCCGAACACCGGCGTGTGGTCGACGGCCCACTCGGAGATCTGCTCGTCCATGTCGTCGATTTGCAGCACCCCGGCGCCGACGGCGGGAATCCATACCCGCGGATCGCGAACGGCTTCGATGGCCGAGTACCGGATGCGGTCCCAGCCGGGCCGGTACGTCGCGTCCTCTCCCCAGCGATGCCCATCCGGAAGCGACGAGCACCCGCTGACAAGGAACACCGCCAGCAGCACGAACGTCGAGCGGGATGAGCGGAACAGGTGATCAGCGGCCATGCCGTGCAGTCTAGCAGCCGATGGCACTCAATCCGCTTCGTCGGCTTACCGCAAACTGCTGCAAGAGCAGGGCAGCTACGACAACCGGTAAATGGCCAGCGGCGCAGGGCTTATTCGCCGATGTCCTCGTTCCACAGCGCGGGGTTTTTCTCGATGAATTCCTGCATGAGCGTATAGCACTCGGCATCATCCAGAAGGTCGAGCCGCACGCCGCGCGCACGGAGATGATCCTCGGGGCCTTGGAAGGTACGGTTCTCCCCGATGACCACTCGCGGAATGCCGTACAGCAGAACGGCGCCGCTACACATGTCGCAGGGTGACAGCGTGGAGAACAGCACGGACCGGCGGTAGTCAGCTGCCGTAAGCCGTCCGGCGTTCTCGAGGCAGTCCATCTCCGCGTGCAGGGTAGCGCTTCCCCGCTGCACGCGACGATTGTGACCCCGGCCGACAACCTTGCCGTCGACCAGGAGCGCGGAGCCGATGGGAATGCCGCCCTCCGCGAGACCCTGCCGGGCTTCCTCGATCGCGATGGCCATGTGCCTGTTGAGCTCATCGTCGTTCATACGCTGTTCACCCGCTTCCACTTCCGAGTCGTGTCGATTGCAATGGTAGCCAAGGAGAGCCTCCTGGTGGCGACCCTGCCGCGGAAGGTGGCCGCAGTCGTGGCCGACGAATGGCGCGCTTCTTGCAGCGGCTGGCAACCGGCGCTGGACGCCGCGGCGCCGCATCGAGGAGAGTGATATGCGAACCTGGTTATGCGCTTCGGCGATCCTTTTCATGTACGCGCCGGCAGCCTGGCCGCAGGATGCCGGTCCCGGGGTTTCCCCACCCGGGGCGAAGAAGACGGCGAAAACCCGGGCACTCGAGACCGGCGCCCGGATGCTGCAGGGCAATTCACCGCCGGAGCAGATGTCCGTGTACCTGGTTGGCTTCCACCCGATGAAGGCCGCACCCGAGCACCAGATGGAGTCACATCACTTTTGCCGGCAGGTCAATCAGGATTTTGCGCAATGCGCTCTCTTCGACGGGAACACCGCGGATGCCAACCTCCACGGTATCGAATACATCATCTCGGAGAAACTTTTTGAACAGCTCCCGCCGGACGAACGCCGGTTCTGGCACCCGCACAATTTCGAGATCCTGTCCGGGCAGCTCGTTGCCCCGGGCATTCCACAGGTCGCCGAGCAGGAGTTGATGCAGGAAAAGATGAACTCCTACGGGAAGACGTGGCATGTCTGGAACACGGGATCGCATGGCATGAACGATGCCGATCGGCTGCCGTTCGGTGAACCCAGGCTGGCCTGGTCATTCAATCGCGACGGCGAAGCGCGGCCGGGCCTCGTCGCGAGAATGGAAGAGCGGGTCGGCGTCGACACCAAGGAGACGCGCGAGGCGCGCCAGGAGCTGGTTCCGCTCGCAAAACCCCAGCAAGGCGTGGATGCCATACGGAACAAATTCGGGCGGGAAACGACGCCGATCCCGGGGGTGGTGCCGGCGCAGTGATCGAGCGCCAGCCGATGCCCGGACAGCGTCGAAAGGACATCCGGCCCTGCACCGCGTTACTCAGGTCGGGCTTAGCAGGCTTGTTCGATGCACCGGCGGTCTCCCGACCGGCCAGCGCTTTCGGGATATCAGAAATTTGATTGACGCCCACGCGCGAGACCGGCATTATTTCTGCTATCCCGAAATACGATGCCCGGAGTCGCCATATGGGCTCGAGTTTCCAATATTCCGAAATTCCGGTCGATTCGCTGTCGGATCTTGGCCGGCTCATTCGCGAACAGCGTCGCGCCAGTGGACTGCGCATCGACGATGCCGCCGCCCTCTGCGGCGTTTCGGTCGACCTGCTCTCAAGACTCGAGAACGGCCACTCAGGCGTAGGCACTGGTCGTCTGCTCAAGGTCCTCGACGGGCTGGGTCTCGCAATCGTGGTCGTCGATAAATCCACGCTGGGCAACATGCCCACGGCCGATCCGACGGCTCAATGAGCCTGCACACGCTCGCGGTGCTCGATGGCAGCACGCGCGTCGGCACCTTGGAATACGAATCGCTCGAAGAGCGGTTCTCGTTCGTCTACGACCCCGGATGGACAGCAGCGGAGATGAGCTACTCGATCTCGCCGCATATCCCGATGTCCGGTGAACCGGCCGCGACGGGCACGGTGCGGCGTTTCGTGGAGAACCTGCTGCCGGAGGGACGCGCGCTGGACATAGTATCGACAACGCATCAGGTTTCTAAGAACAACATTTACGGACTGATCCGTGAGCTGGGGCGAGAGACATCGGGTGCCCTCTCCTTTCTACCCGATAGCTTGGCGTCTCAAGACCAAATCGACAAGCGGCGTGAAATCAAGCGCGAGGAACTCAAGGAACGCATCAAGCAGCGGGCGCAGATTCCGTTCGCGACCTGGGACGGACGCGTGCGCCTTTCGATCGCGGGCCATCAGGATAAGCTGGCCGTATACCTCGATCTGCATGAAGGCCGCATGTACCTCGCCGAAGGTCGGCTTGCGTCGACGCATATTCTGAAGCCCGAACCCTTGGGAGATCGGCTGCCGATGTTAGTGGCCAATGAACACTACGCCATGAAGCTTGCTGCACGACTGGGGCTCGCGGTGCCTTTCGTTTCCATACTGCGCCTGCCGGACCCAGTGCTGTCGATCGAACGGTTTGACCGTATGCGCGAGGCCGATCACGTCCGTCGGCTCCACATCATAGACGCCTGCCAGGGGTTGAATTTCCCGGTGGCTTACAAATACGAGCGCAATCTCGGCGCCGGCCGCGACGTAAGCCATATCCGCGACGGCGTCAGCTTTGAACGACTGTTCTCCCTAAGCGAGTATACGGTGCGCAAGGCGGTCACCCGCCTGTCATTGCTGCGTTGGGCCTTGTTCCAGTACCTGATCGGCAATTCCGATGCGCACGGCAAGAATGTATCGTTCTTCTGCGGTCCGAACGGACTATCACTCGCACCCTTTTATGATCTCGTGAGCGTGGTTCAGTACGAGAATCTGCATCACGATATGGCAATGGGCTACGGCGACGAGTTCCGGCTGAATGAAGTGAGCCCATTCGCGTGGGCGGACTTTGCGAACCGAACCGGCACGCCGCGGCCACTTTTGGAACGCGAGATGACCCGCATGGGCAAGGCCGCGCTTGAAGCGGCCCCGGCGCAAGCTGGCGCGGAAGACTATAGCGACGACGAGCGGCACTTCGTGGAGCGGATTTCCACCTTCGTTCAGGAGCAGGCACGAAAGCTGGTGGATGATGCGGCACCGATGCGGAAGGTCGATGCCGACTTGCTGTAGCATCCTTGGAGGGTCCGCAATCCTCTTCGCACCCGGATACGATCTAAAACCGTGTGTCCGGAATGGGCCATTTGTGAAATGCGCGCCCGGAGAGACTCGAACTCCCGACCACCTGGTTCGAAGCCAGGTACTCTATCCAACTGAGCTACGGGCGCTTTGCAGAGGGTGATTGTACCCGGAACGCACCCGGCATCTGCGCCGCTTGCCGGCGAAGTGCGCGATCGCGGCCAGCTGCAGCGAAATGCACCTTCGCGGCTGCGCGCGGCGAGCACGCCCGCGTGGCAAGCACAGGACCGAAATCACCCGCAATCCGTCGCTCAAGTCGTTTTACCACTCCGCAGCGAGCCGAATTGCGGCGGCAGGTACCCGGCAGCGTGGCGGACGACCCGGTTTACACCCAGTCGCTGAACTCGGCCAACTGGTTGGTCGCGTCCGCCGGCAGCTCGATTTCCCTCTCTCGCGAGTAGGCTGCAAGGAACTGGCTGGTCTGGTACAGGTTGAGCACGTGATCCTTGAGGCCGACAAGGACGCGGCCCGCGTCGCTCGCCTTGTCGAAGGCGTTGACCGCGCCGCCGACAGCTTTCGCAACATTGCCGATACCCAAACCGCCGAACCGGGACTTCGGTTTGGTGGTTTGCTCCACGACCTCACCGGTTTCGACCAGGTAGTCATCAATGGAGCGCAACAGCTGGCTGGTTGCGTATGCACCGGCCAGGTAGGCGGCGCTACCTTTACCGAAGCGCTCGCGTTGCTCCGGCGTGAGTTCCTCGAGCTGTGCTGCAGCGGCCTCAATCTCCGCGTTTGCCTCGGCCGTGAGCGCACGCTGCTTCTTCAACTGCCGCTTGCTCATGCTGGTGCCGCTTTTGAGCAATGCCATCTGCTCCCTGAGCTCGTCCGAAAGCTCCTTCAGCTCGAGCGCATCGGCGAGGCAGGCCTGGGAACGCGCCACCAGCGTACCCGCGATGGCGTAGTTCGTCAGCATTTGCTGACCTGACTCTTCCTTGCTGCCGTAGGTGAGCGAAGGGTAATAGTGGACTTGCAGAAACTCGGCAACCTCGAGGTACTCGAGATTCTCGCAGCCCTCGCCGGCCATCACCGCATGACTGCTCCAGGATCCGGTCTGCGCTTGGACGGGGGAAACGAAAGCCGCGCTCGCAAGCAACGTGGCCACCAGCAACTTTGTTCCGTACATGATTGCTCCTCGTATCGTGCTTTCAGCGAATGTCCCTGGCGCTCAGTTTTGCCACGAGCGCGCTCGCTGCGCGTCGCCCGGCCGCTTTCAGCGCGTTGTTCTTGGCGACGAGTTCGGTAGGTCCCTCGCCCAACATGGTTTCCGGGCCGACTCTCGCAACCGTGACGCCGCGCTGCAGCACGGAAAGTACCTCGCCGGTTACCACGACAGCCACGCGGTAATTGCCGGTCTTCTCGTCCAGCTCGCCGGCACCTACGTCCAGCGTGCCGATTGCCAGGTATTGGATTTCTTCATTCGTTCCGCGAAGCGCGGCAAGGCCGTTCAGGGCATCGCGCCTGGTGGCGGGGAGGATGTCATTGCCCGCCCGGTAGTCGTTGACGAACTGCTCGACGCTCAACTTGTAACCGGTTTGTTCTTCGACGAGGCCGGCGTCCACGATCAAATAACGGGCGTCGGTGAAGACCTCGCCCACGGCCGCGTTGATCTCGTTCGAAGTCGTGACATCCCACAGCACCTGGTCCCGCATCACCCGCTCGGTCTTACGCACCGATATCGTCTGCGCCTGCGTTTTCGTCTGTGCCGCCCGGTCTTCCTCGCGTTCCTTGCCGATCGCTTGTGTTTGCGACCGCTCCTGGGTAGCTTCCTTCTCGCTGCCAGACACGGTGCCCACCTGCTCACGGGCGACGAAGACGAACGTCATGAACGCACTCTCGTCCACTACGGCGCTGGACGGTCCCAGCAGGGTATCGAGCAGTTTCGGCTCGTTCAGAACGGCTCGCACCACAACCCTGTAACGACGTTGCGTCTTATCCTGGTCGTCGCTAATGACCTGGTATGACAGTACGTAGTCATCGATATTGTCGTCTATCTCGGCCTTGACCCGGGAGTAGTTGGCGTAGTGGCTTTGCTGCTTTTCGGCAACCCAGGTTTCCACGGCGTTCCGCAGCGCCTGCTCCAGCGCCAGCTGGCGTTCGTCCCGGTTCAAGCTACGGCCGTAGTCGACGTCCGCGACACCCTTTTGCTCGAGCGCCAGGCCGGGTGACGACCAGCCCACCGCCAGGGCGACCAGCAGCATGAGAGGCCCACGACGGGCTCGCTGTCTCTTGTCAGTCATGGAACAGCTCCTTGCTGTCATCGAATTGAGCGAAACTATTCTCATTGCGAGCGTGGCTCTTGTGCCAACTTCGCTGCGGATCCTTTAGCTGGTCCACGAGCTCGTCCAATAGCCCTTCGGCGGCATCCTCGTAGGCGCTCCAGTCGTCCGCTTCTATCCTGGCATGGGATGCAAGCTTGTAGATTCCGAGGCGGTAGTCGCCGTCGATCAGCACCGATTTGGTGAACGGTTCCTCGAGTACAAAGTGCGCCTGCGCGCCGAATATAAGCTGGTCTCCGGCGTTCTGCTTAACGAGGTTCCGGAACTCTACATGCAGGGCATAGTCCGGCTCGGGTAGTTCCAGGTTGAACGCCTCTCCATTTGCAAAGCGTCCCGGAAGCTGGTTGCCTATCGCGTAACCGCGTGTGAACGGAATCACGCTCACGCCGGTTCGCTCCGACAGGCGGGCGCTCAACCACTGACCGAGGTTCTGGCTGACCTGCCTTTCGCTGCGGTGAGCCGGCAGCAAATCGTGCAGGTTCTCATCAAGCGCCAGGGATTCCACCCTGAACCGCAGGCCGAAGCCGGCTCCTGGCTGGATTTGGAAAACACGCGCGGCGACCTGCGCCAGCAGGCCGGGAGCCTGGCCGTCGCCGTAGTACACGGTACGCGCCAGTTTCAGCGCCTCGGCTTCGAGGTCCGTGTCGCGGCCGTCAGCGACGACGTGATTGATTGCCGCGCTCACGGGAACGTTGTCGATCAGTGTGCCGGCGGCCAGGTCGTAGAGCAGCACCTGCAGCGACACCTCGACGATGAGCTTGGTACGCAAACCGTGTTGGAACTCGAACGTTTCGCGGCTGATGCGCTCGCGGTCCACCGCGATGGCCAGCACCACCGTGTCGGTGCGGTTGAGGTCCCCGAGTGTGTAGCGCAGTTCCAGGTGCTCCGGTTCGGCGGCACGCAGAGCATGGGCTAGTGCCGCGTCCAACGCGCCCTGCCCCTCGTTCAGTTTGCGAGTCAGGGGATAGTTGGCGTCGACGTACTGAAAATCACCGAGGAACGCGAGGCCGGCGTAGTAGACCGGTTGACGGCCCTCGGCGGGACTGGGTATCGTCCACAGCGCACTGATCGTCAGCGCCGCGAGCAACGCTCCGCGGCGGCTCATGACGATGCGCACTGCCGATAACTGCCGCTCGTGGTCTGCCCTACCCGAGCGTGCGCGTGAACAACAATAACGCAGGGGGTCCGGTGTGAAATTTCCGGTCGTTCTCATTGCCAGCGTTTTGGTTTGTATTCTTATTGGCGCCGGGCCGGTCCACGCCGCGCGGGAGTTCAGACCGGTCGATCCCGGACAAGACTACCGTTTATCGAGGCAATCGGCCATGGTTTTTCAGGCCATGCTCGAGCAGATGGGGCTCGAGCTGCCGCCCGAACACCGTGGTGATGACCCGCCGCAGCCCGCTCCTGTGCCTGTGCCTGGCCCCGCCCCCGGGCCTGGCCCCGCCCCCGGGCCTGGGCCCGCACCCGAGCCGGAGCCCGCGCCCCCCTCGCCGGCCGTCGACGAGCCGGAAGGCGACGATTTCTTCGACG
>CBFGSB010000002.1:0-58213 GCA_965651325.1 uncultured Chromatiales bacterium
CCGCAGCCTCGGCCATAGCACCGCGCACCACTCCGCCCAGAAGCCGCACAGCCTCAGGCCATAGCATCGCGCACCACTCCGGGCCGCGTCCGCGCCAGACCCGGCCAGACTCCGCCAGCCCCAGCCTCAACTTCGCCACCCCGGCCCGCTACTCCGCCGGCGCAAAAATACCAAACTACAGCGGCAACCCGACGTAGTTCTCCGCAATGGACCGTTGCGCCGCTTCGCTCGATGCAATGTAGTCCAGCTCGGCATTCTGCATGCGGCGCTCGAACGGACCATCGCCGGGGAACCGGTGCATCAGCCGGGTGAGGTGCCAGGAAAAGCGCTCGGATTTCCACACGCGCGACAGCGCCCGTTCCGAGTAGCCGGCAATCCCGTCGGCGGAACCGCCGTTGAACCACTCGATGAGGGCTTCCGAAAGATAGGCAACGTCCGAAGCGGCGAGATTCAGGCCTTTCGCACCGGTCGGCGGGACGATGTGCGCCGCGTCACCGGCCAGGAACAGGCTACCGTGGCGCATCGGCTCGGACACGAACGAGCGGAGTGGAGCAATGGACTTCTCCAGCGCCGGCCCGACGGTAATATGGGGCGCGACCTCCGGGCCGAGCCTGACGGCCAGTTCCTCCCACAAGCGGTCGTCGGGCCAGTCCTCGACCTTTTCCTCGATGGGTACCTGGATGTAGTAGCGGCTGCGTGTCTGCGATCGCATCGAGGCGAGCGCGAAACCGCGCTCGTGGTTCGCATAGATCAACTCGTGGTTACACGGCGGCACGTCAGCCAGGATTCCGAGCCAGCCGAAAGGATAGACAAGCTCGTAATGGCGAACCACGGACTCCGGTATCGACTTGCGGGAGGGACCGTGGAAGCCGTCACAGCCGGCAATGAACCGGGCGTCGATTCGGGAGGTCTTGCCTTCCTTCGTAAACGTCACGTACGGCGCATCCGTCTCGACGTCGTGCAGGGTCACCGACGCGGCTTCCCAGATGATGCGCAGGCCGCGTGCGGGCGCGGCGTCGATGAGGTCTTTCGTGACTTCGGTCTGGCCGTACACCATCACCGGGCGGCCGGTAAACCCGAGGATGTCGATGTGGATCAAGCGTTCGCCGTCGGCGAGGTTCACGCCGCCGTGCGGCAGGCCCTCCGCGTGCAATCGCTCGTTGATACCCAGCCTGTCGAGGATGTTGGTCGTCGTACCTTCCAGCACGCCGGCGCGAATCCGGCTTTCGACATGCTCACGAGTGTGGCGCTCGACGATGACAGCGTCGATGCCCGCCTGGCGCAGCAGATGTCCGAGCATCAGGCCCGCGGGGCCCGAGCCGATAATGACGACCTGGGTTTTCATGCTTCGTCCTCCGGGCACTCCGTATTGGATCGCTTGTCAACACGCCTGGTCGATCGCCGGGCGACCGACCCCGCAACGAGACAGTAGCCGTCCCGTGCTTCATTTCGTCCTGCCATCATTATTGCGCTCTACATACCTTCCCGGGACCCGCTCCTGGCCATGGCCCGGTCAATCCGGAATGACCGGCAAGTCGATGTACGAAACGGCACCGGTTTGTATGTAATAGGTCGGATCGTCTGCTTCCGCGTAGGCGGGGTGCGGCACGAAGCTCGGCCGGTCCGCGCCGGTAATCGATACGCGGACCCGATGCCCCGCCTGGAATACCCACGCGGTCGGCATCAGGTCGAGGACGAGCTCGAGGGTCCGGCCGTCCGCAAACGGCTCTGCGACGTCGTCTTCCGCGTAAAAGCGGTGCCATGGCAGTTGCGGCGCGACGACAGGCTCGGGCGTTGCGTAAGTCACCATTCCCTGGATCGGATGCCGCCCGGCGAAGTTCGCGCGCAACTGACCTTCGGTGACGACGGCGACAACGCCGTCCGGCCCGACGTCTTCGAGATACACGAATACATCGCCTGCCGGAAGGTTCGCGCCGAGCGTCAGCGTCACCACGGGATGACCGGTGACCTCGACGGGTTCAGCCAGCTCCTCCGTCGTGAACGTCGCTCGCCGGCCGTTGTCGGCGGTCGCCGTCATGATCGCCCGCGAGGATGCCAGCCGGTAGTTCCAGCGATTCGCGCCATCGGTGCGGGAATCCGCCTCGAGATCGAGCGGGTATTCTTCGACGCCAGGCTCGCCGGCCGACGTATCCAGCGCGCCGCCGGTCGCGAAATAGTAGCGGGTCTGCCGCTCCCTCGCGATCGGCCATTCCTGTTCGGCGCGCCAGCCTTCTCCCATCACGTACAGGAGCACGGGCGGCTCACGATCGAAGCCATTGTCGATACCGCGGACGTAGTGATCGAAGAAACGCAGCTTCTCGCGATTGAGGCTGAGCCGCGTAGTTTGGTCCCCGAAGTAGCTGAAGTAGGGACCGGCGAAGTACGTCGAATCGTCGTGCGTCCCGGGGAAGCCGCCATGCGCGGTCGGCGCCATCATCAGGCGGCTCGGCGTATGCCCCGAGAGCGTGGCATGCCACATCACGGCATCCCGCGCGTGGTAGTCGAACCACCCGCCGCGATGGTATACCGCGATACCCGCCTCCGCGATCCGCAGCGGCTTGTCGGCTGGATCGATGTCCTCGTAGGTATACGGTGTGTCCCCGATCGCGGAATCCCGATAGGGTGCCGCCATGAGCTTATCGACGCTGAGCGCCGCGTTTCCGGTGTGCGCTTTGGTCGCCTCGTAGTAGATGTGCTCCCGCTCCTCCCCGTCGCGATAGGTCGGCTCGCCGTCGTTCAGGAAGGTGCCGTCGCCGTCCTTGTCGAGCGGAATCTCGTCTGCCAGCTCGCCGTCACCGTCCTCGTCCACCACCGGCACCGACGGCAACCGCGGGCGGCGGCCATCCGGCTCGTAGTAGTTCTGGTCGTCACGTCGAATCGAGTCGGTGGCAAACTCCGACAGCGAGCGGACGAAGATACCGCCGGGATGGAACATGGACGTGTAGTCGTCGAACCCGGCGATCTCGGGAAAGATTGCTTTCAGCGCCGCGGGCTGCTCGGCCGCGGTCGCATACTGGGAAAAGCCCTGGTACGACCGCCCGATCATGCCTACCGCGCCGTTCGACCATTCCTGCGCCGCCAGCCACTCGACCAGTGCCTTGCCGTCCTTGCCGATCTGCGGCCCGCGATCGAGCTCGCGCACGCCAAAGGACGCACCCGAGCCGCGCATCTCCGCACCCGCCAGCGCATAGCCATGCGACGTAAAAAACGCGAGGTCTTCGTCGGGGAACGCCGAGGTGATTTCCCCGGTCGCGGGATCGATGCTTTCGCGATGGCCGGGCATGTACCAGAGCAGGACCGGGAACCCGGATACTTGCGGCCCGTCTTTTGGCAAGTAGACCGTGACGGCCAGCTCCACGCCGTCCGGCATCGGGACGTAGTGAGCGCTGCGCGTGTAGCTGGCAAAGGTTCCCTCGTCGTGCGGCCGGCCGGCGAACGGTTCGTACACGGCGGCGTCCGCTTCGGGCCGCGGGACATCCGATGCCGCGGCTCCGGGAGCATCCAGGGCCGAATCGCAGGCAGCAAAGAAGCCCGCGGCAAAGCACGCCAGCAGCGCGGCCGGCAGCGGCCGGGCGGTACAGGTCATTCGGATCCTCCTCAAAGCCTTTGCGTCAGCGATCGAAGGTCGGCAACCTCGTCGAGTCGCAGTATGTCCGCGGCGAGCGCCTCGAGATCCGCGCGTGCGGATGCATGGCTTGCTGCCAGCCCGCAATCGACGAACTTGCCGACGAGCTGCTCTTCGGACATGGGGTTCCCCGGGCTGCCATAAGGCACGTCGATACCCCAACGCCGCTCGCCGCCATCGGCGAGCTGGACGACGAGCAGGTCGCCGCCGCCCTCTGCCCGCGGCCGCGCCCTCTTCTCGTCGACGGTATAGAAAACCTTGTCCGCCAGGGCGAGCGTGGCCGGATCCTCTAGCGCCTCGTCATCGAAGGACCCGAGATCCACCCGGCCGTGCCGCAGTGCCGTGGCCAGGGTGAAATAGAGGCTGAATTTTGCGTCGATCGCGGCGCGTGGCCGGCGCTTCTCGGCGGCCGGCTCGCAGACGATCAGGTCGCTCGGCTTGACGAACGCCCGCACGGACTCGATCCCGGACGCCGTAGTCGCCTTCCCTGCACGGTTCTCCAGGATCGCCTGTATATAGAAGTGTGTAGCGCGGCACGCGGGCCAGGCCTTGAAGCTGACGTCCTCGCCCGCGAAACGCTCGCCGAGCTCCTTCGTCAAGACGCCGGGAAGGCACAATCCGCCCGCGTACATCGTAAAAAATCCGCCCTCGCCTTCGAACGGTGCGTCGAAACCCTTGACGCCACGCTTCGCAAGCAGCGCCGACTGCACACCGACCTGGGCGCAGAAACCGTCACGGATCGCACGCACATCCGAGTACGGGTTGAACAGTATCTCGGCACTGCAGGAGTTGGCGCAGAGCGCCAGCGACAGCGCATCGAGCGTCTGCCGGGCGTTGAGGCCCAGCAACCGGGCCGCCGCCGCCGCCGCACCGAACGTCCCGACGATGGCGGGCGGGTAGAACCCTTCGGACGGACGCTCGCCGACCCGGCCCTGCGCAAGCGCCAGGCGGCAGACGAGATCACAACCGACCGCTATGGCGCTGATGAACTCCTTACCCGGAATGCCGCCCTGCGCCGCGGCGACGGACACGGCGGCCGCGACAGTCGCGGCGTTCGGGTGTGTAAACGACGGTTCGTGCGCATCCTCGTAGTCGAGCGCGTGCGCCAGTGCGCCGTTCGCAAGCGCCGACATGCCGGCGCTGCAGCGCCGGCCGGTACCGATCACCACGGCGTCACCGGGGCCGCTGTCGAATGCAAGGTCGAGGAACGGCCGGCATGCAGGTTCGAGGCCGGCGGCCGCCATCGACACTCCGATCGCGTCCAGTATCGAACGCTTCGTCATCCGCACCGTTTCCGAAGGCAAGGCATCGAACGGTGTTTCCGCAACGAAGCGGGCGATCGCGGAAGATTCGCCGGAATTCGCATCGGGCGGCCGGCGAGGATCGCTTGCTTCGGCCGGCTCCCCCGCTGCGAGGCCGTGCGGCGCCAGCGCAAGCAGGCCACCTGCCGCCAGCAGCCGGCGCCGCGTCAGGACGTGAATGTCGTCGTCGCTATCGCCTGTCATTGCAATCCCGTCCTGTGCATCAGCCCGCCTACAACTCGGCCCGGATCTCGACCCGCCGCAACGAAGCACTTTCGATGCCATCCGCTGCCTCGACGTCGACCGGTGTCGGGTCCGTTTTCCAGTGCACCTCGAGCTTCCCGGGCGGCACCCCGAGCCGCCGCAGCGCCTCGCGGATCTTTTCCGCGCGTTCGCGCGCCAGTTCCGGGTCCTCGGCGATCGTGCGACCGGAGACCGTCACGGGCTTCGTGGCGGCAAAACCCGTAACCACGACCTTTTCCGGACTGGCCGCGCGAATCCAGGTAATGGCCTGGTCGAGCAGGTAGTCGCCGTACTGGTAAACCACGAAATCGCGATTGAACTCGAAGAAGATGTAGAACGTGCGCGTATCAAAGGGACCCGGCGGCAGCGGACGCTCCTCCGCCAGCGGCCTGACGTTGCGCTCCGGCAGCGTGAACGGCCGTCCCGGATAGCCCTCCGCGGGCAACATGTGGCGAGGGCAAGCTTGCGGCAATACGGACACGCGCACAGGATCCAACACGACACCGCCACAGGGATTCTCGTCCGAGGCCGCTACCGCGCCCTCGACGAGTATGCTGTAGTTCCAATCCGGCTTCGTCGGCGAGCTCGTCACGTCGTAGCGAATCCCCGAGGCGGGATCGTCGGCGAGCCAGCAGCCGGACTTGCGGCCGTCCCGCGTATCGCGATAGACCGGGCAGGTGATGAAGCGGATCTGATCCGCGGCGAACAGTACGGGCGATACCAGCAGCATCGCCACGGCGAACCCTTTCGCGACCCGGCTTGTCACAGCGCACTCATGAGGTTGACGAGGTCCTGCTTTTCCTGCTCGGTGTAGCCGATGTTGTAGCGCCGGTCGTAGTAATCGACGACGGCCCTGAGGTCGGCCGCGGACCCGTTGGAGAAATACGGCGGCCTTGCCGCGAGGCCGCGCATCGATTGCAAGGTGATCTTGCCGACGTCGGCGCAACGCCCGGTAACGAGCCCGAAGCCCGGGTCCTGCGTGTAGATGACCTTCCCATAGTGCGGATGCGGTTCATCCTTGCAGGTCACGCGAAACAGGGGCAGGTGCGGTGCCGGGTCGGCGAACGGCTTGTTCGTCGTGCCTAGGTCGACCTGCCCGGGGGCCACGTCGTTGCCCATCTGCCGCATGTTGTGGCAGAACACGCAGCTATTGAGCACCGGGTTGCCGAAGCCGACGGGCGAGTTGATGCCGGCGCTGTCGGTGATGAGGAACATCTTGTCGCGAAAGATCCGGGCGCCACGCGCGACCGATTCGCGCCAGGCGATTTGGTCGTCGGTCAGGCGCGCCTTCATCGCGGGGTCCATGTCCTCCCAGCCTTCGAACTCGCTCCAGACGGCTTTGCCGATACTGCCGAGCTGCCCGGCCTGGGAGTCGCGCAACACTTCGGGGCCTCCGAGCGCGCCGTCCGACAAAGAACCGCCCTCATTGCTCACGGCCTGCGCGGCGTAGACACGGAGAATGAACGATTCGATCTGTTCGCGCTGCCCGGAAGTCAATTCGGAAAGCAGCTCGAGGTGCGTGCTGGCCGCATCCTGCATCTGTGCAGCTAGCGTCACGGTCCGGTTGTCCGCCATGATGTTGCCGGACAGGAACTCGCCCGTTTGCGGGTCGAGCGGCAGGGGCATCCCCTGCTTGGGATCGTAGGCGAACCCGACGGCAATCAGGTACTTGAGGTTGGCAACGGGCCGTGGCCGCCGATAAACGGAAACGGACGATCGATCACCGTCCAGGCCGTAAACTTCCCCCGTGTTGCATCCCCAGGGGTCGCGCACGACCTCGATGTCGAAATCCGGCCGGATCTTTTCGCCGTTCCATTCCTTCGGGGGCCAGGGCATCTCGATGCGAAACAGGCCGTGGTCGAGCAGCAGTGAATGCGAGTCGCGGTCATCTTGCGGCAGCGTCGGGCAGTTCGATCCGTCGACGGCGGCAAACAGCGGGTCGCTGCCACCGGTCGCACGCCAGCGTTTGCGAATCGTATCGACGGACAGGCTCATGGCGTCCGACGGCTGGTGACAGGTCACGCAGGCCCGGCCGTTCGGCCCGAGCGGCTCGAAAAACGGATGACCTTCCGTATCCACGGCTTCACCATCGAAAATGACGCGGCCGATGCCGTACGCGTTCTCATAATCGAGCCTGGCGGGAAACGTCCTGCCGGCGCCCGGCCCCCACCAGCCGCCCTCGCCTCCTTCATAGCTCGCGGCGAGAACGATGGTCGCCACGCCAGCCGCGACGGCACTTGCCAGCAGGCCGACCAGGCGCAGCGAACGAGACACGGATGCTGGCCGGGCGATCGTCATGGTTGACCTCTTGCGCCAGCGGCAGCGTGCCGTGGAACCGGCGGCGCGGCCTCGCCGGTAAAGCGCAGCCCGTTACGCTCCTCACCCGGCGGCACGGCTGCCGGCCACTCGCCCGAATCGAGCCGCGCGACCAGCAGGTCGATCGCCGCGAGCATCTCGGCGCCCGTCTGCGTGCAGTGCCCCGCCCGATCGATCCACAGGCCTTTGGCCCGGTCGCCGAAGCCGGCCTCCGCGATGTTGTCGAGGTACGAGCGCTGGAGCGACGGCGAGGTCATGCCGTCGCCAACGGTATGCATACTCAGCAAAGGAACCCCGATACGCCCGGTCGACGTGAAGTTCGCACGCATGTAGTCGACCGCAATCTCGTCCGCCTCGACGCGCGTCGCCGAGTTCAGCCGCTCGATGTCGGCAGCCAGATCGAGCTCCGCCTCGTCGTAGAGCGCGCGGACGAGCCCGGCCCTGCCGGAGGCTTCGAGCAGTGCACCGTAGTCGACGCCCGTGTTCCAGGAGAAGACCCCGCCCCCACGGGATTCCTGGTCACCGCGCGGCAGGAACAACCCGCGCGGGATCGCCGCGGCAATCTGTTCTTCCTGCGCCCGGTAATCGGTGGCGGATGGTTTGGGATCGGCGGGCTGCGTCCAGCCCGGAATACCGCCCAACACACCAGCCAGAGCGACGCGTGCGCGTCCCGCCGGCGAACGGCGGGCTTCGTTCATCGCCGAGATCTGCCGCTCGACGCCTTCGAAATTGTTGCCGTGGCCGGTAACGGCCACCGGCGGATCGGCGGGAACCAGGGTGGTCAGCGCGAAGGCGCCGTCGAGCGCCATGTTCATCATCGGCAGCGCGCCCAGGCTGGACGCGCACATCGTCAGCGCACCGGCAAGCCGGTCGGCGTGGCGCTCCGCGAGCGCACTCGTTACCAGGCCGCCCATGGACGAGCCCCAGGCAACTACGCGCGCGGGCTCACCGTAGCGGCGGGTGAAAGCATCGAGTGCCAGGACCTGGCTGGGGACTGCCTCGGCGACAGCCCATCCCGCGGCAGGATAGGCGGATGCGGCGAGCGCGTAGCCGGCCTCGAGCAGCGGCCCGCGCACGGCATCGGGCGCACTTTTCGGTGGCCGGAGCTCCGGGTCATAGCCGTGTGCATAGAGCAAGAGGGTGCCGTTCCACGACTCCGGCACGTCGGCAATCCAGGCCGCACCGTCGTCGAGCATGCCTTCGAAATGGCCCGCACTCGTCCCGACGGGCGACGTTTCGGGATCCCGCTCCCCGCAGCCGACGAGCAGCGCCGCCAGCAGCAACGTTGTGCGCATCGATCGCGCGGCCGCGGAAACACTCCGTCTACTCATCAATTCCTTTCTTCTTGACCTTCCAGCCCTCGGCGGTGCAGAGCTTGCAGTTCTCGCCCACGAACCACCTCGCCGCCTCCTCGTTCCCCTCGAATTGCCATTCCAGCCAGCGGATTGCAAGCGCCGCGTAGTCACCGCCTTCGTCGTCCCCGAATGTGCCGCCGTGACCGACGCCGTTCTCGGCAAAAAACACCGGAACATGCGCCAGCCGGTTGAAGTCGTCGAGCCCATTCTCGTATGCAATATCGTCCGGGCCGCCGTTGATGTATGCGATGGGACCTTTGATCTCCGGCAACACGGTCTTCTCGACAACCAGGTTGGCATTCTCGTCGAACCCTTCCGGCACCTCGCTCAGCACCCCGCTATTGAACGCGATGCTCGTGTCGACGCGTGGATCCGTGGCGAGCGCGATCGCCTGCAGCCCACCGCAGCTATGCCCCATCGCCGCAATCCTGCCGGTATCGATATGGCCGTAATACGGGCTGCCAGGATCCGATGACTGCTCGCCGGCCCAGTCGATCGCGCGGAGAAGCTGGTCCACGGTCGTATCCGGCAACGCCTGGAGGCTTGCCCTCTGCTCCGGCGTCAACTCGGCGCTCCGGTCACGCGACTGGCGTGCGTAGCGCGGATGCCCGCCGGAAATCACGAAATACCCGTGTGACGCGATTTCCTTGAGGAAGCCGCTGTACCCGAGGCCGTTGTCCACGCAGCCGCCGGTACCCCAGACCAGGAGAGGCAGCGGATCGTCCGGGAAGTCCGCCGGGTAATAGAGCGTGTTCTCGCGCATGCTGCCGTCGGATGCAGCGATCGCCGGGTGGGGCCCGCTGCCCCCGGGCGCCCCGATCGTGCCAACCGGCTCGATGTCGACGCCGGCGCCGGCGCCCTCCACGGCGATGGCCGTTGCAGAGAGTGCCAGCATGCCGGCCAACGCCGCTCCTTTTCCCGACAGGCGCACGGCTTGCCTCAGAAGTCGTACCGAAGCTTCACCCCGACCTGGCGTGGCGCGCCGAGAAGGAACGAGCCCGGCGGGGTCTGGCCGCTGGCGGAACGTGCGATGTAGTCCTTGTCCGTCACATTCGTCGCGTACAGCTCCGCACGCCAGCCGAGGTCGGACTCGTATGTCAGGGAGAGATTGGTCAGGGTCTTGTCCGGCGTCTGGTTGTAATCGAAATGGTAATACTCCGTGTAGTAGGCGTCCTGGTACGACAGCCGTACCGCCGGAACCAGCCGTCCGCCGTCCAGCTCGACGACATAGCGAAGGCCCGCATTCCACGCGATCTCGGGCAACCAGTCGAGCGGCTCGCCTTCGATATCGACGACGGTCGGCACCGTGGGATTGATACCGTCCTCGGCACCGGCAGGCATGACGAATTCCAGGCTGCCGTACTCGCCGTCGTTCCAGGAGAACGACAGGTCCACCAGGAAGTTTCCGAATCCACCGTTCAGTTGCAATTCAACGCCCTTGATCGTCGTACCGTCGACGTTGCGCGTGACGGACTCGGAGGGGTTGTCGGTCGGTGAATACGTGCGCTGGAAATCCTTGTAGTCCATGTAGTACGCCGCAATCGCGGTACTCAGCGCACCATCGAAAAGTGTTCCTTTCCAGCCGACCTCGCGATTCAGGACGAACTCCGAGCCGTACTTCGGACCGAACGGTGACGTGCCGCCGGGCTTGTAGCCGCGGCTTACAGTCGCGTACACCATGTCCTGGTCGCTGAGACTCCAGTTGAGCAGCACCCGGCCCGTGGTGGCGTCGAAATCGAACAGCTCCTGCTGCGGGAACGGGAAACCGCTGGTTGCGTTGTAGTGCGAACCGGGACCGGCGGAAAGGTAGGATTTGTCCGTAAAGCCGACCTCGTCCTCGTTGTAGCGAAGGCCGACTTTGACCTGCAGTGCATCCGTGAACTGGTAGCCGACCTCACCGAACACTGCCTGGTTCTTGCGCACGTTGTTCAGGTACAGGAACAGCCGTGTGTTGTTGGCAATGTCCAGCGAAGTGTTGGGAAACGCCGCGTCGTTGTAGCGCAGGAAGTTGAGGTTGTTGTCCTGGTCGTAGTCGATGGCGCTGGCGCCCACCGTCCATTCGAACGGACCGTCGGTGTTCGACACGAGTGTGACTTCCGCCGTCCAGTACTTGTCCTCGACGATGTAATCGGTGCCGTTCTGGACCGCTGTCGGGTCCGTGTAGGGCGACCCGTAATCGGAGTCGCTCAGGTAGTGCTGCCGGCTGTCGACGAAAGAGTAGTTCGCCAGGATATTGAACGAATCGGTAGCTGCCCAATTCATGAGGCCCGTCCAGCGGTCGTAATATACGAGCCGATGGCCATCGAAATCGTAGTTGAGCTCGCGCAGGCCTTCGGCGGGAAGCTCGTTCGAGCCTGCCTCGGGGAAGACCTTGTACGGCACGCCATCGGTCCGGTTGTCGCTATGCTCGAAAATCAACCGCCCCTCGAAATCGGACGATGGGCTGTACAGTAGCTGGGCACGCCCCATGGACCGGTCGAGGTTGCCGGGCTGGTTCTCCACCCTGTCCGGGTCGTCGGTGATGATCGGGCCGTGGTTCTTGAAGAAGCTGTCGCGCGTCTCCCAGTCGCCCGAGATTCGCGCAGCAAGGGAATCCGTCAGCGGGAAGGAAACTGCTCCGCTGAACCGCCTGAGGTCGTATTCGCCGAGCTCGACCGAAGCAAACCCGGAGGTCTCGCCGAGCACCGGCTTGCGGGAGGTAATGAAAATCGCGCCGCCGGCCGCATTCTGGCCGGAGTACGTACCCTGCGGCCCTCGCAGCACGAGCACGTTCTCGACGTCGAAGAAAGCATCGCCATACAGGAACTCGCGGGCGATGTAGCCCCCATCCAGGTGCACGGCGACCCCGTTCGTCTGGTTCGGCGCGGATTCGGAGTTGCCGACTCCGCGGATGTTGACGTACTTGGAATTACCGTTGTCCGAGAATGTGAGGGACGGTACGTTGTACTGCAGTTCATCGAGCGTCCGGATCCCGCGCTGTTCGAGCGCGTCGCCGGTCAGCGCAACCATGGAAATCGGAACATCCTGGACGTTCTGCTCGCGCCGCTCGGCGGTCACGACGATTTCCTCGACCTGGCCTTCCTGCGACGTCTGCTCCTGTGCCGCCGCGGGCTGCGCGGAGAGCCCGGCAGCAACCAATGCCGGCACTAATGAAAGATAGACGTGTTTCCGAATTGCTTTCATGCCTTCCCCCTGTGAGAACCTTCCCGGTGCTTTTCCAGCCGGCGTCTGACGGGCCGGGAACCCGTTGGACTGCGCCGCCGTTCGCCCGGCAGGATATGCCTAATAGTTTGTTAGTTCAACTATTTCATATTTATTCTGTTTATAACACGACCGATAAATCCGACGGCCGGTGCGCTGTTGGGCAGGTAGATACGGACCAAAGGGAATTGCGGCCGCCGCAAATGGCTTCGCGGCGGCGGCACATTTCGTGCCGATGCGACGTCGCGACACGGCATCGGAGGGTCTACGCGCGACGGCGTTCCGCCTCCGCCGATGCCGCGGCTGCCGGCCTGGACTTGCTCACGAGCATGGCAATGAGGATCGCCGCGGCTACCGAGCCCACGGCCATCAACACGGCAACCTCCACCAGCGCGGCACCTGCCGCGAACAGGAAACCGGCAACGATCGGCCCGATCGCGGAGCCGCCGCGGCCGATGCCGATCGCAAACCCCGTACCGCCGGCTCGCACGTCGGTCGGAAACATCTGCGCGAACAAAGCGTACATGCCGACGACCGCCGCATTGGTGAAGAACCCGGCGCCGGCGGCGGCCATCGACAGCTGCCCGAAATCGGCCTGGCCAAGACCGAACAGGATGACGCCGACGGCGCCCGCCAGCAGCGCGGCAATCACCAATCCGCGAATCTGCACCCTGAGACTCAGGAAACCCAGCAGGAGTGAACCAGCCAGGCCGCCGACATTGGCCCACACCAGCACAGTGCCCGCGGTCGACGGTGCGAAGCCCATGTCGGCGACGATCTTGGGAATCCACTTGAGGATGAAGTAGAAGGTCATGATGTGCAGGAAGTAAGCGCCGGTCAGCAGTATCGTCGTGCGCCGCAGTCGAGGGGTGAACAGCTCGCGAGTGCTGATCGACACCTTGCGCTCCCGCGGCGCCGGCAGGACATCGATTGCCGCGTGGCCGAGCCGCCGCAGCGTGCGGTTGATGCGCTCGAGCGCGCCGGCGGGCTGGCGATCCGCGAGGTAGGCCACGGATTCCGGAAGCAGCCACCAGACCAGCGGAATGAATGCCGCCGTTCCTGCCGCACCGAGCAGGAAGACGGCGCGCCAGTCGTAGCTGACGAGCAGTGCAGAGGCGATTGAACCGCCGACGATCGCCCCGACCGGGTATCCGGCCGCCATCAGGATGACCGCCATGTTGCGCCCGCGAGCGCTGGAGAATTCGGCGGTCAGCGCATTCACGGTGGCGAGCATGCCGCCAATGCCGAGGCCCGTAGCAAGGCGGTACACGGACAATACCTCTACGCTCCCGGCCGTACTCGCGAGATACATTCCGGCCGTCATCAGGAACAGGCATCCGAACACAGTCGGACGTCGGCCAAGGCTGTCGGCCACGGTTCCGAAGATCACCGAACCGACGGCCATGCCGATGAGCTCCATCGACAGCACGATTCCGAGCGCCGCGCGGTCGATACCCCACTCGGCCGCGATACCGGGCGATGCGAAGCTGATCGACAGCACGTCGAATCCATCGAGTGCCGTCAGCAGGATGCAAATAGCGACGGCTACCATCTGCATTGGCTTCATAGGCGAATATGCAAGCAGGTCTCTTGGATCGGGATTCATATCAGTACGGCCTGTACGGTTATTGTGCTTTTGAATGGAAAAATTTGACGTGCTTCCGGCCGCAATACATTATGCGGGCGGACTCGGAGAGCAGCATTGTGGCGATGGCGCAGAAACCTGTCTCGGCAGCGAGCAAAAGTGCCGGAAAGAAGAACGTAAAGAAGCCGGTGCACAAGCGTCGGCCGATCGATACGCAGCCACTCGACGGGCTGCTCGGATTTCACATACGCCTCGCCATGGTGGAGCTCAGGCGCAGTTTCCTGCGGCACGTCGCCGAAGGCGGTGTTCGGCCGGGACTTGCCAGCCTGCTGCAGCTCGTTGCCGCCAACCCGGGCGCATCCCAGATCGAGCTGTCCCGTGCCATGCACACCGACAAGGCGAGCCTTGTGTCCCTGCTTGACCAGGCGGAAGCCGCGGGCTGGCTGAAGCGCGTACGCTCCAAGGTGGATCGTCGCCGCCACGAGCTCGAGCTGACGCCCGAAGGCACGAGGGTAGCGGCAATGCTCCGGAAGCAGACGACGCGTCACGAGAAAAGGTACATCGACCGATTCTCGCCGGAGGAGCGCGACCAGCTCGTCGAGTACCTGCAACGCATTTACGACTAGCGAGCGGGGCCGCGGGCGTTCGGCGTCGCTTTGATCACCCTTCCTCATCGCGTCTTCGTCCCGCTTTCGATTGCCACCCCGTCGTCGCCTTGCGTGAAGCGCGTTGCGAGTTGCTGGTCGGCGCAACACCAGCGCAGGTATTCCACGACCTCGGCGTATCGGGGGTCGTCCCGCGTCAGTGGCTCGGGTTGCGCGTTGTCGTTGATCCAGGCGGGCAGCAGCTCGAGCCCCTCGATACCGCGACTGCCCACCGACGCCTTCAGCATCACGGTCTTGCGGGAATCGGGCGGAAAATTATAGAGACTGTCGAAATCGGGTTCCCAACCCGGCGATAAGGCCTGGATCTCCCGGAACCCCCGGCTGGCGGCGTGCTCCGGCGTCATCCTGAGGTCCATGGCGAAGTTGCCCAAACTGTAGAGAATCGCCTTGTCCTTGTAGAACTCCACACCCTTCAAGATGTGCGCGTGATGCCCGAGGATCAGGTCGGCGCCGGCGTCGATCGCCGCATACGCTACTTCCCGCTGGTAGTCTGCCAGCGTGCCGGGGATGAAGTGAATGCCCCAGTGCAGGGAGACGGCAACGACGTCGGCGGATGCCGCCGCCTCGCGGATGTCGCTGCAGAGCCGCTCGAGGTCCCCGGAATGCGCCCAGGTATGTATGCGTGCGGGAGTGCCGGGCTGGTCCAGTTCAACCTGCTCGTAGAGCGTATGCGCGCGCATCGGCGCGCAACCCGCCCGATCGGCGGTCGCCCAGTAGCCGGCTGGCAGAATGGACGAGCACGCCAAAAAGGCGATCCGCGTGTCGCCCGCCTCGACCACCTGTGCCCTCCGTGCCGCCGTGATGTCCGGGCCCGTCCCAACCGTGATGAGACCGGCGGATTCGAGGTTCCGCAGGGTATCGTCGAGCCCTTCAGGGCCCCAGTCCATGCAGTGGTTGCCGGCAAAGGACACCACGCCAAAACCGGCTTCCCGCATCGCCTGCGCGGTGGCCGGCGGTGCGCGATGCGTATGACGCGCCTGTGGCATGCGCGTCCCGCGCGTCGTCAGGTTGCACTCGAGCTGGCAAAACGCGACGTCCGCGCGCCGCAGCACCGGTGCCGCGAGTGCAAAGCACTCCGCCGGATCCTGCCGATCCGGCGCCACGTCGCCAACCGCGATCAGGACAGCCACCGTCTACAGCTCGAACCTGACGGGCACGGACAAGGCGCCGATTTCGGGAAAACGCGTCGGCACGACCTTACCGGCGGCTTCAAAAAGCCTGGTGCGCGCGAGCAATTCTTCGAGCGCGATACGCAGCTCGAGCCGCCCGAGCGCAGCGCCGGGACAATGGTGCGGGCCGCGCCCGAACGCAATATGATCCGCAATATTGGGTCGATCGAGCTGGAACTCGCCGCCGTTCGGGAACACGGCTTCATCCCGGTTGGCCGACGCAAACACGAGTGCGATCGGCTCGTCCGCGGGAATGCGCCGCCCGCGAATTTCTATATCGCGCACCGCCGTCCGAGCGAACCCCCGGTACGGCGTGTAGAGCCTCAGGAATTCCTCGATTGCCGCGGGAATCAGGCCGGGCGACGAACGCAGGCGTTGCTGCAGTGTGAGGTCACGGCACAAGTGGACCGCGATGCTGCCGATCAGCACCATCGGCGCGATCATGCCAACCACGAGAACCTGGCGCACCGTCCCGACGATCAGGTCTATCGGCAGCGGTTCACCTTCATACCTCGCGGCGAGCAGCGCGCTGGTCGGATCCTCCGCCGGATCCCGCGGCCGCGCTTCGCGGTCGGCAACCAGCGCACGCGCAAGCTCGTAGAGGACGAGGCTCGTCTCCTTCATCCGGTCGCCGACGCCGGACTGGACCGCGACGTTGAAAGCGCGGCCGGCGGAATGGAGTTGCGCGCGGCTGTCGTCCGGCATCTGCATCCACTCGCCGAATACCTGCACGGGCAGGTAGCTGCTGAAGTCCTTACAGATATCGCCACCGCCCCTTGCAAGCACCGGCTCGAGCAATTCGACTGCGTAGCGGCGTGCAGCCGGTTCGAGCCGCGCCACGCGCGCCGGCGCGAGAAGCGGGTTCAGCGCTCGCCTGTATGGCGTGTGCTCCGGCGGGTCGAGGTGCAGAGGGGGGCGCCTCCCGGTGAAAGCCACTTTCGGGACGACGTTCTGGCGGGAAGTAATGAACGAGTTGGCATCGCTCGCCGCCGCCTTGACATCGTCGTAGCGAAACAGCGCCCAAAAACCGCCCCAGGCGTCGGAACGTGCCACCGGGCAGCACTCGCGCAGCCTTGCATACTCCGCGTGCGAGCTATCGAAGGTCTCGGGTCCTAGCGGGTCGAAATCCGGCGGACGGTCACTGGGCATAAGCATTCTTGCGCCGCTTTTGGTGCATTTCGTTCGTTATCTTAACCATTTTAACACTCAACATTACCACCGAACGGCGCGCGACGGCGACGCGCGAGCACCGGGTCCGGCGGCAGCCAGGCATCGAGCAACCTCGTCGTATAAGGATGAGTGGGCGATCCGAACAGATCGCTCGGTCTCCCCGATTCGACGATGCTTCCGCGGTACATGACGTGTACAGCGTCACACAGGAAGCGCACCGTGCTGAGATCATGGGAGATGAACAGGCAAGCGACGTTCTCGTCCCGCCGTATCGATTTCAGCAGGTTCAGGATCTGCGCGCGAATGGAGACATCCTGCGAGGATACGGGCTCGTCCAGCACGATCAGCCGCGGCCGCGATACGAGTGCGCGCGCAATCGCGATTCGCTGGCGTTGCCCACCGCTGAAATCGACGGGCATCCGGTCGGCGTCCGCCGCACGCAGTTCAGCGCGCTCGAGCGCGTCGGCTGTACGCCGCAGGATCTCCGCCCGGGCAAACGTGCCCTGCGCTCTCAACGGCTCGGACACGATGCGCCCGACGGTCATTTTCGGGTTCAGCGACTGGAACGGGTCCTGGAACACGGGCTGGATCTCACGGCGGAACGCCGCGAGTTGCCGGTGGGTCAGCGCCGGCGCCGGAATGCCGCGATAGCGGACCTCGCCCGCTGTCGGCGGCGTCAGCAGGAGCATCATTCGCGCCAATGTCGACTTGCCGCATCCGGATTCCCCGACGAGCCCCACGGACTCACCTTCCCGGATGGCGAGGCTGACGCTGTCGACCGCACGTATCGCCTGCGTCGAGCGAGATCGACCGAACAAGCCTCGACGCGGCCCGGCAAAGTGTTTGGCAACGGCGACCGCTTCAAGCAGCACGGAATCACTCATCGCGGCTATCCGGCAAGGGAAACCAGCAGCGGAAGGCGGCGCCCGCACCGGCCGCGGTCAACGGCGGCTCCTGCTCCCGGCACTTCGGAGCCGCGTTCGGGCAGCGCGGGTGGAAGCGGCAACCGGCCGGTATGCTCCCGGGACGCGGCGGCAAGCCCGGAATAGCCGCCAGCTTCTGGCAGTCCTCGTGCAGGGGCGGGACGCTGTTGAGCAGCGCCCGGGTGTACCAGTGCCGTGGCGCGGCAAAGAGCCGTTCAACGGTTGCTTCTTCGACCGTGCGCCCGGCGTACATGACGACTACGCGGTCGCACAACGTTGCGACGACACCGAGATCGTGCGTGATGAAGAGAATCGAAAGCCCCGAGCCCTGCTGCAGTTGCCTCAGCATGTCCAGGTATTGTGCCTGCACCGTCACGTCGAGAGCCGTCGTCGGTTCGTCGGCGATGAGGATATCCGGGTTGCCTGCCGCCGCAATGGCGCCGACGACGCGCTGCCGCATACCGCCGCTCAGTTGATGGGGATACTGCCGTGCCCGGATCTCCGGGTTGTCCAGCCGCACGCGACCGAGCAACTCGAGTGCCCGCGCGCGGGTGTTTACTCCCGGCGCGCTACCGTGTGCAGTGATCGCTTCTTCCACCTGCGCGCCGACCCGAAACAACGGGTTCAGCGAGCCCATCGGGTCCTGCGGAATCATCGCGATCCGACCACCGCGCAGGCGGCGCATGGCCTTGTTGTCGAGGCTCAGCAGGTCGGTACCGTCGAACAATGCCTGGCCGGAAACTCGTGCACCTCGGGGCAGCAGGCCGAGCAGCGCCAGCGCAAGCGTCGACTTGCCGCAACCGGACTCGCCGACGAGCCCGAGTACCTCGCCCGGCATGAGGGAGAGGTTCACGTCCTCGATCACCGGAATCCGGCGCGAGGGACCTGGAAAAGCCACGCTCAATTCACGGACATCGAGCAGCGGCCCGGCGTGCAACGACCGGGGTGCTTCCGTCATAGCCGGTGCCGCTCGGGGGTGAGGGACTCCGCAAGGCGGTCGCCAAAAAAGTTCGCAAGCAGCACGGTCAGCAGGATTGCAAGGCCGGGGAAGATACAGATCCACCACGCCGAAAACACGTAGGAGCGCCCTTCCGCGATCATCGAGCCCCAGGCAGGTGCCGGAGGCGGAACGCCAACCCCGAGAAAACTCAAGGAGGCCTCCATCACGATCACGGTGCCGACCTGCAGAGTCGCGAGCACGATGAGAGGCCCGGCAATGTTCGGGACGACGTGCTCGAGGACAATGCGTAGCGGGGAACTGCCTGCCGTGCGGGCGAGATCGACGTACGCCAGGCTCTTCACCCGTACCGTTTCATTCCTTGCCATGCGCGCAAATTGCGCCCACAGCACGAGGCCTATGATGACAATGATGTTGACCAGGCTCGGACCCACCAGGACCCCGACCAGCAACGCCAGCAGGATCATCGGCAGGGAAATCGCGAGATCGACGATCCGCATCAGGATCGAATCGACCCACGCGCCTGCGTAACCGGCTGCGATGCCCACGGTGCTGCCGAGCACCGTCGCTCCGACTACCGAAAACACGGCCACCAGCAGGGAGACCCGGGCGCCTATCATCAACCGGCTCAGCATGTCCCGGCCGAGAATGTCCGTACCGAGGGGATGGGCAAGCTCGCCGCCCGGCAGCCATGCAGGCGGTCGCAGCCGATTGGCAAGATCGCCGGCGTAAGGGTCGTGCGGCACTATTGCCGGAGCGGCCGCGGCCAGCACGACGAGCGAGCCGAAAAGCACCCATACCGCGGCGGTCGATTTCCTGAAAGTGCGTTTCGGCAAGTTCGTGAGCCCTCAATGCCGCAAACGCGGATCCACGGCCACGTGGACCAGGTCCGCGACGAGGTTGAGGCTCATGAAAAGGGCGGTCATCACGAGCACGACCGCCTGCATCAGCGGATAATCCCGCTCGAGTATTGCCTCGTAAGCAAGCCGCCCGATCCCGGGCCAACCGAAAATCGTCTCGACGACCACCGCCCCCGTGATCATCGTCGCAAAGAATGCCCCGAGCCAGGTGACGACGGGAAGGAGGCTGTTCGCGAGAGCATGCTTCCAGACAACTTTCGTTTCCGACAGGCCCTTTATACGCGCAAGACGAACGTAATCGCTCTCGAGGGCTTCGATCATTCCGACCCGCGTGAGACGCGTGATCGCCGCGACAGTGAAGAGCGCCATGGTAACCGCCGGAAGGACGAAGTGCTCCGCCCCGCCATAGCCGGAAGTGGGCAGCCAGCGCATACGTACGCTGAACACGTATATGAAAACGATGCCGATCCAGAAGACGGGTATCGACTGGCCGATCAGCGCGAAACTGCGCGCGCCTGCATCGACCCAGGTGCCCCGCTTTACGGCGGCAAGTACTCCCAGTGGAATGCCTGCCGCGAGGCTGAGCGCCAGCGCGATTCCTGCGAGTTGCAGGGATGCCGGCAGGCGGGAAGCGATGATTTCCATTACCGGTTGCCGGTCACCCGTGATCGAGCGCCCGAGATCTCCGCGCAGCGCGTTGCCGACGAACGTGAGATATTGCACGGCCAGCGGCCTGTCGAGCCCCAGGTCCCGCCTGAGCGCCTGCTGTTCCGCCTCGGTCGCGAAGTCGCTCAGCATCAGGGCCACGGGATCGCCGAGCGCCCGGCCGAGGGCGAAGACGACCAGGGACATAACGACCAGCGCGGCGATCATTTCCGCAATCCGCCGCAGCAGAATGCCCGACATCTGTTCCCCCGGAACCCTGGACGACGCCTCTCCCCTGGCAGGCCGGTAGAAGGACGGCGCCGCGGTATTAGTTGGTTTAATAAACTATTGACACTATCATGTAATGAGAGGATCGGGAATCATCCGGGGTGGCTGCATCGACGCGGACAGCGTTCGCCCGCCGGAGCGCTATTGTCAATGAGAGAGGGGATACCGGCCATGCTCGAAACCCGGCCGCCTGGCGGATACAGGGAGGAGTCGGCGCGCGCGCTGACGCTCGCTCGGCGGTTCGGTACGCGCGCCCCCTTGCATCGGGTGGCGATCTGCGCGTTGCTGCTGACCGGCCTCGCCGCCTGCGGCCCCTCCGACCCGGAAATCCGGGACGGAACGCTGCGCGTGGCAATGGCTTCGTTCAGCGACGGTACTTTCTTGCCGTGGAACGGCAGCTCGACGCGGAAACTGTACCTCGATTCCATCTATGAATACCTCATCTACGTCGACCCGGAAACGCACACGCTCGTTCCCGGGCTCGCCGAAAGCTGGCGCACATCGCCCGACGGTTACAGCGTGACGGTCCGGGTACGGCACGGCGTCCCGTTCCACGGCGGCTGGGGCAACGTGCAGGCTGCCGACGTGCAGTACACGTTCGAGAGAATGATGGAACCCACATCGATCGTCGGTATCTCATCCACGCTGCGCTACCTGATACGTGAAGTAGAGACAATCGATGCCGATACCGTGCGGTTTGAACTGAACGTTCCCGATATCGACTTCGTTCACGGTTACCTGTCGAATGCAAGCAGCGTACCGATCGTCAGCAGGCGTTACGTCGAGGCGGTCGGCGAGCAAACGGCGAACGATCGGCCGGTCGGCACAGGACCTTACGCACTGGCGGAGTACCGCGAGGACACGCTGATCGAGGTTCGTGCCGTCAACGACGGTGCGGGCAACTGGCGCGTAAAGCCGGCGTTCGACCGCATCCGGTTCCTGTCGGTACCGGAGGAGTTCACGCGGGCCGCGATGCTCCGGGCCCGGGAAGTCGACATCGCCCCGATCAACTATGATTCCATCGAGCCGCTGGCGGCTGCCGGTATCCGCACGATGTTCATCGAAGGGAACTGGGCGCCGGTCATCCGGTTCGGCGGCCTGTCGAAAACGTACCGGAACCCGGACGTACCGTGGCAGGACCGGCGCGTGCGACAGGCCATGAACCTTGCGATCGACAAACGGGCCATCGTCGAGCACATCCTGCACGGCCAGGCAACGATCGCCCCGGGCGACTTCCCGGTCGGGGAATGGGAATCGATCGAACCCTACCCCTACGACCCGCAGCGCGCCCGGCGACTGCTCGCCACGGCCGGATACCCCGACGGATTCGATGTGACCTTGCGAACGTTCGCGACCGCGCCGGGCGCCGAGCTGCCGATCATCGCCGCATCCGTCGCAACCTACTGGAGCGCGGTCGGCATCCGCACGGAGATCGTCCCCACGACCTGGACCAGCCTCCGCACCGCGTGGCACAGCGGCAAGGCCAGCGACCTCGTGTGGACGCATCGCGGCCTCGCGTTTGCGAGCCCGCTCGAAGGCCTGGTGGCCGGGCTGCAGAGCACGAACCTGTTCGCGACCTACACGAGCGACTACGTCGATCACGTCATCGCACTTGTCGGCAGGACGACTGACCGCGGCACGCGCTCAGAGCTGATTACACAGCTTGGCCGGCACCTGCGCGACGAAGCCAGTAGCGTATTCATCGGCTATGCCAACGAGCCTGTCGGCCTTAGCGACCGCGTAGCGGACTGGCCGACGCTATCGCAACAGTATTCGAATATCGCGCTCGTCACCCGGGCGACACCGGGTGCGTCCGCGCACCTCCCCTTCAACCCTGCCATTCCCAACCAGATGGAGCTTTGATGAACCACACCCAGGCCGTGCGCTTGCACGAGGACGACGGCATTGCCATCGTCACGATCGACAATCCACCGGTCAACACGATCGACGCGAGGGTGCGCGCGGCGCTCAATGAGCGTCTGGACGAGCTCGAGGGGTACGCTGGCCTGCGGGGCGTGCTGCTTCGCTGTGCCGGCAAGACCTTCTGCTCCGGCGCCGACATCGGCGAGTTCCACGGACCGCCGAAGGAAGCGGAATACCGGGACCTGTTCAACCGGCTCGAAAACCTGGCGGTGCCGGTCGTATGCGCCGTCCACGGCACCGTTCTCGGCGGCGGTTTGGAGCTGGCGCTCGCCTGCCACTATCGCGTGGCAGCGCCCGGTACGCGCTGCGGTTTGCCGGAGGTGACCCTCGGCATCATTCCCGGCGCGGGAGGAACGCAGCGGCTGCCGCGACTGATCGGCGTGCAACAGACGCTCGAGCTGATCCTCGGTGCACGCCCGGTGACCGCCGAGCAGGGCAAGGAAATGGGCTTTCTCGACGCCGTGCTCGATGAGCCGTTCGAAGGGGCGGCGCTGGACTGGGCGAAAGACCTGGTTGCGGCTGGCAAGCCGCCGCGCCCCACGGGTGCGAACGAGGTCGATCCGGCGACTGCAACGCCGGAGATCCTCGATCGCCTCAGGGGCCTGGCAAATAAGCGTTACCCGAACCAGTCCGCCCCAATGACGGCCATCGAGGCGGTCAGTGCCGCCGCCGAGCTGCCGTTGCAGGAAGGCCTGCTGCTCGAGGACAAGCTGGTCAACGAAGCCAAGCAGACGACGGAGTCGCGGGCGGCGGTGCACGTGTTCTTCGCGGAACGCGAATCGCGCCGGGTACCGGGGTTGGAAAACGTTAAACCCCGGCCGATCGGCAAAGCCGCCATCATCGGCGCCGGGACCATGGGCGGCGGCATCGCCATCTGCTTCGCCAACGCGGGCATTCCGGCCACGGTGCTCGACATCAGCGAGGACGCGCTGTCGCGCGGCCTCGGCGTGGTCGATGCGACGCTGGAGTCGCGCGTCAAGCGCGGGCGCATGTCCGCCGAGGACAAGGCCGCGCGCATGGCCCTGATCACCGGCACGACGGACTACGACGACCTTGCGGACGCCGACATTTTCATCGAGGCGGCCGTCGAGAAAATGGATCTCAAGAAGCAGGTATTCCGGCAACTCGACGAGCTGGCAAAGCCGGGCGCCATTCTCGCGACCAACACGTCGACCCTCGACATCGACGAGCTCGGAGACGTTACGACAAGACCGGAGGATGTCATAGGCACACACTTCTTCTCACCGGCGAACGTGATGCCGCTGCTCGAGGTCATCCGGACGGCGAAAACATCGCCCTCGACCATTCGCACCGTCATGGACCTCGCGCGTCCGCTACGCAAGACGCCTGTACTCTCCGGCGTCTGCTACGGTTTCATCGGCAATCGCATGATGGAGGGTTATGCACGCGAAGCCGAGCGCATGGTCCTCGAAGGCGCCACACCGCGCGAAGTGGACACGGCGCTCGAGTCCTGGGGCATGGCCATGGGGATCCTGTCGGTTTTCGACATGGCCGGCATCGACGTTGGCGTGCACGTGCACCGCGACAATGCGCACCTGTATCCGCCGGACCCGACGTATTACCAGGCCGATTTTGCATTGTTCGAAGCCGGCCGCCTCGGCCAGAAGAACGGCAAGGGCTACTACCGATATGAGCCGGGTGACCGCACGCGGCACGACGACCCGGAAGCCCTCGCTATTCTCCGGGGGCGAGCGGGGGCACTCGGGGTGGAGCCGCGAGAGCACAGCGAGCAGGAAATCGTGGAGCGCTGCCTTTACCCGCTCATGAACGAGGGCTTCCGCATACTCGAGGAAGGCATCGCGCTGCGCTCCGCCGACATCGATGTAGTATGGACGTCGGGCTACGGTTTTCCGCGTTTCCGCGGCGGCCCCATGTTTTATGCCCAGACGATCGGCCTGGACAAGCTGCTCGACGGCATGAACAAGTACTGCCGGCTCTTCGGTCCGATGCACTGGGAACCCGCCGCACTGCTCGTTGAACTCGTGGAGCAAAACAAGACGCTTTCCGAATGGGAGGCAGAACGCAAGGTATCGCTATGAATGTAGACGAACTCATTGCCATTGATGTCCATACGCACGCCGAGGTCTCCTGCCGGCAGCCGGTGGATGAGGTCTGGAAGAAATTCGAGGACGCGGCGAGCAAATACTTCAAGGCCGGGAAGCGGCCGACGATTGCGGAAACAGTCGAATATTACCGCGAGCGCAAGATCGGGCTGGTCATGTTCACGGTCGACACTGAACACGAAATGGGCAACAAGCGCATCCCGAACGAGGAAATCGCGGACGCTGCCCGGGAAAACAGCGACATGATGATCGCCTTTGCCAGCATCGACCCACACAAGGGCAAGATGGGCGTGCGCGAAGCGCGGCGGCTCATCGAAGAGGGCGGCGTCCGGGGCTTCAAGTTCCACCCGACGGTGCAGGGATTCTTTCCCGACGACCGCATGGCATACCCGTTGTACGAAGTTATTGCTGAGCACAAACTGCCCGCGATCTTCCACAGCGGGCATTCCGGCATCGGTACCGGGATGCCGGGCGGTGGCGGCCTGAAGCTCAAGTATTCGAATCCGATGCATGTCGACGACGTTGCGGCGGACTTCCCGGACATGACGGTCATCATCGCGCACCCCTCCTGGCCGTGGCAGGACGAGGCGCTTTCGGTCTGCCTGCACAAGCCGAACGTCTACATCGACCTGTCGGGCTGGTCGCCGAAATATTTTCCCGAGCAGCTCGTGCGGTATGCCAATCGCCAGCTCAAGCACAAGATGCTGTTCGGCTCGGACTTCCCGCTCATCACGCCGGACCGCTGGCTGGAGGACTTCAAGGCAGCCGACTTCAGGCCCGAGACCCACGAGCTGATCCTGAAGCAGAACGCAATCAAGGCGCTGGGTCTCGACCGCGTGGATTGACGTGGCGACCGAACTCGACTGGAAACCGAGCCGCTTCGACGTCACCGTACGACCGCGGCCAGACGGCTCGATCCTGCTCCGGCCGGTAGCCGAGCTCGGCGCCTATCCGGCGCGCGTGACCGACCTGCTCGAGCGGTGGGCAGTCGACGCACCGGACCGGGTTTTCGTTGGCCGCCGCGATGCGGACGGTAACTGGATCGAGGTGACGTACTCGGAAGCGCTCCGCCGTGTCCAGGCGCTGGCCGCGGGGCTCGCGCAGCTGGAACTCGGCGAGGAGCGGCCGATTCTCGTGCTCTCGGGCAACAGCATCGAACACTTGCTGCTCGGGCTGGCGGCGATGTACATCGGCATACCCTACTGCCCGGTGTCGCCGGCCTACTCCCATGCCGGTTCGGATCTTTCCAAGCTGCGCTATGTCGTAGAACTGCTGACCCCGGGTCTCGTTGCTTCTTTCGGTGAAGCTGCACACGCTCGCGCGATCGAAGCCGTCGTGCCGGAAGACACGCACATTGCCGGTGACGTGGTCGTCGGTTCGAAGCGCCGCCGTTTATCGCTCGACGAACTTGCGAGCGGCAATGCCGCCGCCGCACGGTCGTTGCACGGACGGGTCTCGCCCGATTCCATCGCCAAGTTCCTCCTCACCTCCGGTTCGACCGGCCAACCCAAGCCGGTGATCACGACGCACCGCATGTTGTGCAGCAACCAGGTCATGCTGCGCCAAAGCCTGCCCTTCGTCGTCGACGAGCCGCCGGTCATCGTCGACTGGCTGCCCTGGAATCACACCTTTGGGGGCAGCCACAACGTGGGGCTCGTGCTCTTCAATGGCGGCACCTTCTACATCGACGATGGCAAGCCGGTTGCCGGCCTGGTCGAGGAGACGTTCCGCAACCTGCGCGAGATATCGCCCACGGTGTACTTCAACGTGCCAAAGGGCTTCGAGCTGCTCGCCAGGAAGCTCGGGGAAGACGACGCTTTGCGGCATTCTTTCTACCAGCGCCTTCGCGCCTGTTTCTTCGCCGGCGCGAGCCTTTCGCAGGAGACCTGGGATGCGCTGGACCGTGCGGCGCTCACTGAACGCGGCCGCCGTGTGCCCATCCTCTCGGGCCTCGGCTGCACGGAAGCGTCGCCGTCGATCACGTTCACGACGCCCGGCACCGAACGTGCCGGCGTGATCGGGCTGCCGGCGGCCGGCAACGAGGTTAAGCTGATGCCGGTCGGCGACAAACTGGAGCTCAGGGTGCGGGGGCCGAATGTCACGCCCGGCTACTGGCGCCTGCCCGAGCAAACCGCGGCAGCGTTCGACGAGGAAGGCTACTACCGCCTCGGTGACGCCGTACGCCTGGTCGACCCCGGCGATGCGGCCAGGGGCATGTTGTTCGACGGCCGGATCGCGGAGGACTTCAAGCTTGCGAGCGGCACCTGGGTCAGCACCGGGCCGTTGCGCATGTCCCTGCTGGCGGCCCTCGCGCCGGCAGCACAGGATGTCGTCATCGCAGGCCTCGACCGCGACTACATCGCGATCCTCATCGTCCCGGACCTGCCGGCCTGCCGCAGGATTGCGGGTGCCGGCGACGACGTTGCCCGGCACGAAATACTCGCGAACCCGGAGCTCCGCAAGCACATTCTCGAAGTTCTGGGCGAACACGCGAAACAGAACCGCAGCAGCTCCCGGCATGCACGCCGGGCGCTTCTTCTCGACGAGCCGTTGTCGATCGACAAAGGCGAAATCACCGACAAAGGATCCGTCAACCAGCGCGTGGTCCTGCGCGAACGCGACGCGCTGGTTGCGGATTTGTATACCGACCCGGCACCGGACCACGTATTGGTGGTCCGCACATGACTTTCAATTCCACCCGGACTAATCATTAAGTGCTCGAAGGAGATTACCGATGTCCAAACGCAATCTCGAAGATGTTCTACAGGCAGCCGGTAACCCGGTCGAGATGATGCGCAACTCGCAGATCGGCGCGTATGTCTATCCCGTTGTCCCGACAGAGTTCTCGAACTGGCGGGACGAGCAGCGGGCGTGGCGCGAGACGGCCGTGCTCTACGACCAGTCGCATCACATGGTGGACCTGTTCATCGACGGCCCGGACGCCATCAAGCTGGTTTCGTCGCTGTCGATCAACAGCTTCGCCAGTTTCCCGGTCGACCGTGCCAAGCAGGTCGTCCCGATCAGCCACGACGGGTACGTCATCGGCGACGGTATTCTCTTTCACCTGGCCAAGGACTCGCTGGTGTTCGTCGGCCGTGCCCCGAGCGCGAACTGGATACAGTTCCATGCCGAGACCGGCGGTTACGACGTCGAGACCCGGTACGACGACCGCTCACCTTCGGCCCCTTTGGGGAAAGCCGTGATTCGGCAACAGTACCGCTTCCAGATCCAGGGTCCGAACGCGACACAAGTGATTGAAAAGCTCAATGGCGGGCCGCTGCCTGACATCAAGTTCTTTCACATGGGGACGATCAGGATCGGCGATCGCCAGGTACGGGCGTTGCGCCACGGCATGGCGGGCAGCCCGGGCCTCGAGATCTGGGGGCCTTACGAAGAATATCTCGAGATTCGCCAGCGTATCGCGGAAGCCGGCAAGGAGTTCGGGCTCGTGCTCGTCGGATCCCGCACTTACGCGACGAACACGCTCGAATCCGGATGGATTCCCTCCCCGCTGCCGGCGGTCTACACCGGTGAATCCATGAAGCCTTATCGCCAGTGGTTGCCGGATAACAGCTACGAGGCCGTCTGCTCGATAGGCGGTAGTTTCGTTTCCGACAGAATCGAAGATTACTACCTCACACCTTACGAAATGGGTTACGGGCCATTCGTCAAGTTCGACCACGACTTCATCGGCCGCGAGGCTCTCGAGCAGATGCAACCGGAAGAGCAGCGCCGCAAGGTGACCCTGGCCTGGAACGGCGAAGACGTTGCGAAGATTTTATCGTCGTACTTCGTAGGCGACAGGAATTACAAGTACTTCGACCTGCCACTCGCCAACTACGCATCCTCGAGCTACGACGCCGTCAAGGTGGGCGAAAGGACCGTCGGTGTTTCCATGTTCACGGGCTACAGCTACAACGAGCGTACGGCGCTGTCACTCGCAACCGTGGCTTCCGACGTCGCCATCGGCGAGGAAGTGACTGTCGTGTGGGGCGAGCCGGGCGGCGGCACGAGCAAGCCGACCGTCGAGGCGCACGAGCAGTTCGAAGTTCGCGCTGTGGTCAGTCCTGTGCCGTACTCGAAAGTCGCACGCGAGTCGTATGCCCGGGGGTGGCGCACGGGTGAAGCGTAGTTGACCGCCGGATCGAAAGCCGCCGCGTCAAGCGCCGGGTTGATCACCCGGCTGTTCGACTACTCGTCCGAGGTAACCACCCCGGACCGCAAGGCGCTGGACGCTGCCGCAAGGCTGATGCCGCCGGATGCCCGCGTTTACGTTGCGGCACTGCCGAACGACACGTCCGACCGGCAGTTGGCCGTTTGCCGCGAGGTGCGCGCGCTCGGCCTCATTCCGGTCCCCCACATTGTCGCCCGGAATATCGCCCGTCGCCGCGACCTGGACGGCATGCTCGGGCGCCTGGCGCAGGAGGCCGGGGTCGATCGCGCTCTTGTCCTCGGCGGCGACCGGGACCGGCCGGTGGGTGAATACCACAGTAGCTTGCAACTGATCGAGTCGGGGCTCCTGCAGAAGCACGGCATCGGAAAGATCGCGATCGCCTGCTACCCGGAAGGCCATCCGAAGATTTCCGATCGCGTCCTGGACGAAGCCCTTCACGCGAAGCTCGCGGCGGCCCGATCGGGCGGGCTGGAGCTGATCCTCATCACCCAGCTTTGCTTCGAAGCCGAACCCATCGTCGCTTTCCTGCGCCGGCTCCGGAGCCAAGGGGTCACGGAACGCGTCCGCGTGGGCGTGGCGGGTCCGACGAGTACCGCGACCCTGCTCCGCTACGCTGCCATCTGCGGCGTTGGCGCGTCACTGCGGGCCTTGAAGAAGCGGCAGTCCCTCGCCAAAAACCTGCTGGCGAACGAAACGCCGCGGCAACTGATCCTCGACCTGGAGGCAGCCGTCCTGAAGGAGCCTTCACTCGACGTCTGGGGTATCCATTTCTTTACGTTCGCCTCGCTCAGGAACACGATCGAGTGGGTGTCTGAATTCCGCAAGGCATTTCGGGCAAACTAGCCCGGATATCTCACCGATTGCGCGGTTTCTCGCTTGCCCTTTGTCCGCACAACGAATTTTCCTCACTCGGAAATACACTCGGGTATTCCGCTCGATCGGAAAATCCGTTGTACGAACAAACTGCTGCCCGAGAATTCCGCGAATCGGTGAGATATCCGGGCCAGGGCCTGCGGGGGCTCATCGCGCATGCGCATCGTCCGGTCAGGTCCCCGCGCGCCGGAGGTCCGCAGGCCCCCGGTGCACCCGCGTGCTGGACGCACTGTGGTTCACCGGCCGGTTCGTGTTGTGCCCGTACACTTGCGATAGCGCGTGGTTCACCGCCGAGTTGTAGACCGGCGTGAAAGACCACTTGCAACCATCCCGGTTACCGCCGGGGCAAGCGGCGCCGATCAGGTCCAGGCCGAGGGTCGGCGGCGGGAACATGCGGTCGAGAAAAGGCTTGATGTCGAGATGCGCGGTGAACGCGCGGCCCCCGACCAGGCTCCGGTCCGCAAGGTAGGCATCCTGCGCCGCGTCGCGCAGCGTCCGGTTGCCACGCGTGAACCGGTCCATGAACACGAAGGGGCTGAGCAGCACGTAGTAGTTCAGCTCCCGGGCGCCGTTGACGGCCGTCGCCCCGATGTGCTGCCAGTCGTCGTTGAATTCCGAGCCCCAGCAGGACACCTGGTAGACGGCGTTGATGTTGAGCGGCTGGCCGCCATTGCTGGCCCGGATACTCCGCAGCCTCTGGGGCGTCGCATCCGTGCCATGGAAAAACAAACCCGGCCCGTCGCACCAGGCGTTGTTGTGGGAAGAATTGGCGCCGGACGCGCTTCCGCAGCCGTGCACGTTCATGAGGATATCGATCACGTGATTGCTCTTGTGCAGGTTCAGCAGCGTGTTGCTGAACGCGTTGAAGCTCGCCTGCTGGTCCGTCAGCACGACCACCGTGTCATAGTAGGGCTCGGCCATCGCCCTCAGGCAATCCGACATGGCGGCTTCGCCGTAGACATCGAGAAAGGCCTTGAAAGGATCTTGACCGCTCTGGATCCCGCGGCTCGCCAGCACACCGAACATTTCCCGTGCGCAGCCGCCTGCGGGCAACCCGGCCGAGGCGGCTACCGCGCCGGCCTGGCGCCCCAGCATCTCGGAAACCTGGCGCACCATGCTGCGGGAGAGTTCATCGGCCAGCGTCGCGGCGGGCAAGCCAAGGCTGCTGGCGACCTGGATGGTGGCATCCAGGACAGGCAGCAAGGTGGAGCGGATCGGCCCGGGCAGGAGCTTTCCGTAATCGAACGCCAGCACGGACTGCGCGAGCCCGCTCCAGGAGACGCTGAAATTTTGTCCGTTGTTCTCCTCTACCACGATAACCATGGCCCGCCTGGGCGGTGCCAGGCGGCGCGGCTCGTAGCCGGGAGGGAGTTTTTGGGTGGCTGGGAGCGGCTGGCCCGCCGGCAGCTTCTGGCCGGCCGGCAGAGTCGGGTTGGCCGGCAGCTTCTGTGCCGCAGGCAGTGTCTGGCTGGTGGGGAGTTTCTGGCTCGAAGGCAGCGCCTGGCTCGAAGGCCGCTTGGGACGGAGCGCTCTCGTGTCGGCACTCTCTTCCGCGGCCTCGAGCGGCGGGCGCTGCTGCTCCGGGTCGGAGGGTTGCGAGTCTTGCCCGGCGAGGGCCGCGGGAATGCCCGCCACGAACAGGGATGCGGCCAGGGCCGCCAGCCAGCGGACCGGACCGGCGCCGTGCCGGTGCCGGGTCCATCCACGTGCCAGGTTCGACTTCCTCATCTTTGTGCCTCCGCAGTTGCTTTTTTGTCTGCCGTTGTGCGAGCCCGCCGGGGCTAACATCAGGTCAGCAAAGGTTGGCAGCGGATGCGGGGAAGGTCCTGAGAAAGTGCTGAGAAAGTCCTGAGAGAGTGTTGCGGCGGCTAGCCGGTGCGGGATCCCGCATCAGTAGGGTTCGTGCCTCGCGGATACCGCTCCCATGATGCTACCGGGCCCGGTGTGCGACGAAACAGCGGGTGAAGCGCAGGAACGGATACGCCGCGAAGTCGGGCCAGCCAGGCGGGGTTGCGTGCCGCCAGCTTCTGTTGCAAATGCAGCCACTCGTACCCGAGTTGGCCGGAGGAGACAGGAATTGAACGGACTGTCCGGACGGGGCCGATCCTGGACCGATCGAACGCGTAGCCGCGTGCGACGGCTTCGCCATGCACGGCGGCGAGATAGGCGTTGATGGCCAGGCGCGGCTGGGAGTGCGATCTGAAACGTTCCAGTTGCGGATGCGCGGTATAGCCGCGCGTTTCGCCGCGAAGGACCGCTCGAGCCAACAATGCTTCCCGCCACAAGGCTACCAATCCCTGCGGATCGAGGTACTTCGGGTGCAACGACCACAGCCGCATGCGTAGCCCCTGAATCCCACCGCCGCCGCCTGGCGTGTGAGCTCATCCAGTGCCGGGAGCGAGCGATGCCTGTGCAGGCATCCGCGTGGTCACGATGCCGGCGCGCCCCGGGCGATCTCGACCAGCGCGTTCAACGCGTCGGTGGCGGTGAAAATGCCGAGAAACCGGCCGTCCTCATCCTCGACGAGCACGCTGCCGACCTTGTTTTCCGACATTACATACGCGACTTCGTCCAGGGACGTGCTGGCACGCACGGTCAAGGGGTCGAGCGCCATGATGTCCGCGGCGCGCACCTGGCGTTTCTCCGCGGCGGTCAAACCCGCTACCAGGCGCACATCCCGATCGCTGATCACGCCGACTACGCTGGCGCCGCGGACGACGGGGAGATGGCGGATGCCGTGCTCCTCCATCAGGTTTCGCAGATCGTCGATCGCCATATCCTCGTCCGCGGTAATCGGGTCGGGGGTGGTGAATTCTTCCACCGGCACACTTGTTGGCACTATTTCTGGTCTCCTGCAAGAGTTCGCAAAGCGGAGTTTCGTTTCGTCCGAAACATCGTACCACCCCCACATCGCCCAAATCCGAGTGTACGCGGCCGGCAGCTCCGGCGAGGCCTGCGCTCGCCGTACCTGCCTGGACGAGGCTGCCGGGCCACCTGGAAACCGGCCCGGTACGAGCGCTGCACGGCCGACCGTCAGCCAAGGAGTTGCGGATTGAGTCGCCAAACGGAGAAATTGAGCGCCGCCGCGAAGCTCACCCACAGCAGGTACGGAATGAGAAGAGCAGCGGCCAGGGTGCGGACGCGCCAGAACGCGATTGCAGTGGCGGCGATCAGGGCCCACAGCACCACGATATCAAGGAAAGCCCAGAAGCCGCGATGCCACGCGAAGAAAAGCCAGCTCCAGAGTGCGTTCAATACGAGCTGCACCAGGAACAGCGTAAGCGCGGTTCGATGCATGCGAAAGCCGCCGGAACGCCAGACCAGCCACGCGGCAATCGCCATCAACGCGTACAACACGGTCCAGACCGGCCCGAAAACCGACGAAGGCGGAGCCCACGATGGCTGTACGAGTTGGCCGTAGAAGGATTGCGCCTGCACTGACGCCGCTGCGCCGACGGCGGCGGCAGCGAAGGTCAAGACGAACCAGCCGACAAGTCCCAGGACTTGTCCCTGTTTCGCCTGGACGGGAACGTGAGTGTCCATTTGGCAAGCCGCCCGACGAATCGCCGAGCCCGGTGTCCACACACATCGTTAGATAGTACAGAAATTGCCTGGTTACAAGCGCTCCCCGGCGAAGCCCCCCTTCTGAAGCTCGAGCGCTCCGTGCCGGGGAGAGAGGCGGCCGGCCGGTTAGTCCCCGGCCGCGACTCGATCAGTACCGAACCTTGACACGCGCGCGCAGCATACGCGGCTCATCCAGCATGAAGCTGCTGAAGCGGTTCTGGGACACCGTATAGAAGTTCTTCTCGTCCGTCACGTTGGTCAAAGCCAGGTCGAACGACACTTTCTCGAAGCGATCGAAGACCAGGAACGCATCCACGGTATAGCGATCCGGTACCTTGAAGCGCAGGTTGTCCTCGCGGTGCCAGTATGCACCGTGGTAATTGTAGCCGACGCTTGCATTGATGCCTGCCAGCGGACCGTCGAGCACCTGGTATTGAAGGAAGAGGTTTGCCAGGTGATAAGGGACGTTGGCGACCGGTCTGCCGACGATCTCCTCGTTGATGTCTCGCGTCACCTCCGTTTCCTGGTAGGTGTAGTTGGCAACGATGTTGAGGCCGTCGGTTATTCGTCCCATTGCCTCGAACTCGATACCCGAGTGACGCTGGCTGCGACCCGCAATGACGAATTCCTCGCCGGGAACGTTCAGCGGATCACGGGCCTGCACGTCGTCCCGATCGATGACGTAAAGCGCGGTATTCAGGCCCAGCGAGCCATTGAAGAACTCGGCTTTTGCCCCGACCTCCCACTGGTCGCCGATCTCCGGATCGATGACAGAGAGGGCTCGTGTGGAGCCGGTCTGCGGAATGAAACCCTGGCTGTAGCTCGCATAGGTGTTCAGGTTCTCCGAAACACTGTAAACCAGCCCGATGCGCGGCGTGAATCGCGAGACGGAGTAGTCGGCGGTTATCTCGTACTCGGCCGTATCCGGATCGACGCCACTCACGAAGTCCCTGATGTCGGCATATGAGATATCCGACCACGTCTGCCTGCCACCAACCAGCACGGAAAGCTTGTCGCTCAGCTCGAACAATACCTGTGCGCCGATCGAATAGTTGTCACGGTCCTCCTTTGTGAAACCGGACAGCGGCGATTCGAAACCAGGATCGTTGATGTCGATGGCGGAGAAATCGGGATCGAGCTGGGACGTCGATCCCAGGAAGACGTAGGCGTAGCGGGGATCGTCGCGCTTGATACCGCGATGCTCGCCGTTCACGAGGAACTTGTGACGCTGGCCAAACAGCTCGAACTCGCCGCTGAAACGCAGCTCGGCATCCGTCGACTCGATGCCCTTGGCATAGTTCAGGTTGTATATGTAGGTCGTGGGAGTCGCCGGGCCGACGTAGTTGTACGCGTACACGGATCGTGAACGATTCTTGACATCCGTGTAGCCGACCTGGCCTTCCAGCGTATAACCATTCGCGAAATCGTGACGCATGTGCCCAATATACTGCCGGTGTTCCGTCTTGTCCTTGTTGTAGTCCGGTAAGCCGAAGAACACGTCTCTCGGCGCGTCCCACGGGACCGTCAGGTTGCCGTTCTCATCGAGAGTCAGCGTCAGGTCGCCACCGAAGCGCCTGGTTTCGTCCTGGATGAAAGCCGTGCCGCTGAGCGAGGTAGAGTCGGTAATGTCCCAGGTGACGGTCGGCATGACGGCGTATCGCTCCATCTCCTCGCCGTCCGTGATGAACCCACGGTCCTGGGCCACCCCGACGAGCTGGGCTCTTACGCTTTCGCTGCCAATCGGACCACCGACATCGAATTCCAGGCGCTGGTAATCGTAGGAACCAAAGCTCAGCGAAGTCGTGGCCTCGAACTGGCGTGGCGGCCGCTTGGTGATCATGTTGACGGTGCCGCCGTAGTTGTTCACACCGTAAACGACCGCCGTCGGCCCTTTGACGAACTCGATGCGTTCGACTGTCGCCACATCGGGAAAGCGTGTTCCGAGCGTGGAGAACCCGTTGATCTTGAGACCGTTGTCCTGATCGATCGCAAAGCCCCTGGCGTTGAGTATTCCTCCCCCGCCCCAGTCGCCCAGGCTGTAGGCGCCGGCCACGTACTTGGCCACCTGCAGCAGGCCTTCGGGTCGCGCCGAATCGATCAGGTCGGCGGTGACGACGGAAATGCTCTGCGGCGTGTCGAAGATTGGCAGGTCGAACTTGGTGGCACTGGAGGCGTCCGTCGGCCGGAAGAACTCCTTCTGCCCCGTGACGACGATTTCTTCCAGGGCGACGCTACTCTCGCGATTCTCGTCACCCACCGTTTGCGCCTGGGCAGCGATCGCGGAAAGTGATGCCAGAGCCGATGTTGTGAAAATTCCTTTCCGGGACGGGCAAACGGCGATCGATACAGCGGATCTCTTGAAAGATTTTGTGCTCATATCTCTGATCTTCTCCCCCAAGGAAAAGTGAGAATAGCAAACGACCACTAAAATATTTGTTTAAAAAAGCGGGCACCGGCAGAATGATTTGTGTCCAGGAAGCCGGCAAAAAACGTAACTTGCGCAGCCGTCACGCACCAGCCGACCGCTGGAAATTTCCCGATGCGATGCAGCGGTATCCGCTGCATCCGTGGGTAGTCTTGGGCTCGTGACTGGACGGCGCCGGCGTCAGCGGCGAACCACCGGCAGCATGATGCGGGACGGGTAGTCCGTTGAGAAGTGGACGGTATTTTTAGCCCTCACGCCTTCTTTTTCGTCGTAGTTGTTTCCGCCGGTGTTCAGGTTACGCAGGTAATGAGGGAAGTTTGACGAGGTAATTTCGACCCGGATCCGGTGTCCCTTCTCGAACAGCACGCTCGTCGCCATCGGCGGGAGGCGCAGCTCGTATACCTCGCCCGCGCGCATGAACGTCTCCGTCTCGTAACCGTTGCGGTAGCGTGCCCGCATTATCGTATCGGCAAGGTTGAAGGCGCGGCCATCCGGCAGTACCTGCGTGAGCTTGACGGCAAAGTCGGTGTCTTTCGCATCCGAAGAGACGAACAATACGGTGTCGATGAAGCCCGTGACTTCGGTCGGTTCCTCGAAGGGTTCGCTGGTGTAGACCAGCACGTCATTGCGCAACTGGACGCCGGACTGATCATACGAACCGCCGTCCAGGTCGTCCCCGTAGCAACAGCCGCCCCCGCCAACCGATGGCACAGGGCGCATCGGGTCGTACACAAAGCTGTCCGCACCGGCATCCCGCGGCACCCGCCGGTCCAGCCTCCCGTCACCGGCAAGCGAGTTGGCGCCGGCTTCGCTGGTGAAATGCCAGGCCGTCGGCTCAGCGCCGGGCGGCGGGAACGTCTCGTAGCCCTGCCATCCCTTGCCGATGGTGAACAGCGCCACCTTCGGGCGCTCGAGCACGGCGTTTCGTTCCCCCTTGAGCCAATGCGCCAACCAGCTATCGAAGATGGTGAAATAGTCGAAGCGCGCATCGCCGAGGTCGCGCTCGCCCACGACCGTGTGTTCACTTTCGAAACCCTGCCCACAGTGCGTCGTCGGGCCGATGATCAGGAACTGGTTGTCCCTGGCGCTCGCGCTCGCGGCATTTTTCCGCTGCCAGTTGTAGAAGGCGATATCGGGCGCTGTGGCATAGTCGTACCACGACAGCACCCATATTGCCGGATTGCCGAATCGGTCTCCCTCGTCCGCCAAGGCCATCTCGTCCCACGCCGGGTCCGCCGGCGTTCGCTTGATGAACTCGTCGAAATCGGATGGCAGGGCATCCAGCGCACGCATCATGTCCTGGATCGGCAGGTGCCACGCCGCGCGCGCGAGGTTGCGCTCCGGTATGTTCGGCACGATATCGTAGTACCTTTCCAGCAGAATGCGGACATCACGAGTGAGGTCAGGCGGGAACTCGGGCCGTATTGCGTAGCCGCCCGGGTAGTACCAGTTGATCCACATCTGGTTGACGCCGCCGCGAAACCAGTTTCCCTGCTCGCGATGCGGCCCGATCGCGCCGATACCGGCGTTCGGGCTCATGGCGATCATCGCGGCATGGCCGGGGTGCGCGGTGGCGGCGAGGCCAAGCTGGTTCTCCGCGGAAGAAGAGCAGCCGATGCTGCCAACTTTGCCGTTCGACCAGGGTTGCTGCGTGATCCACTCGACGGTGTCGTACCCGTCTTCGAACGCGCCGTTCAGCACGTGGTACTCACCCTCGGACCAGTGCCGGCCTCGCTCGTGGCTCACCACCACCGCGTAACCGTCCTGCAGCCACTCAGACAGCGGCCCGACCCAGGAGCCGATCTCGCCGTCGAGCCCGTATGGCGTACGAATCAGGATCGCGGGCAGGTTTTCGCGGTTCTCGGGCGGGAACAGGATGTCGGCGTTCAATCGCACCCCGTCACGCATGGGGATGCGAAGCTGCCGCTCCCGCTCCATGTTGCCGATGACGGCTGCCGCCTCGGCCGCCCCGATACCGAAGCGATCGGTGCGCTCCTGCCCGTCCGCCCGCAACGCGGCACCAAGGATCAGCGTCGCGAGCAGCAGGGGTGCGCTCCGCGTCATCATCAGCGTCAGGCCAGGCGCCGCCGGTCTTGCGCGCTTCCTTCCTGCGCAGGTTCGGTATCGTCACGCAACACCGGCCGCGTGAGGCAGGTCGCGCCGCCCTCTGCCTTTAAACTTATCTCGTCGCCGCGGTACGTCTGGACGCGGCATCCGGCGGCACGCAGCCGTTCCTCGGTGACGAGGTTGCCCTGCAGCATCACGAGGTCGCGCGGAGCGAGGGCGAGCACATTGGTCGCCATGCCGTTAAGGAATTCGTCTTCCGGCGCCTCGACAAGCTGGATACCGCGGCTTTCGAGTTCCTTGAGCAGTCGTACCGGCATCAGCGGCGGATAGACCACGGCGAGGTCGTCATCGACCATGCTGATAACCGACATGAGGTGGAGGCAAGCGCCCGGCCCCTGGTACACGGGGAGATCGTAGGCCACCACGCGCGCGCCGATGGGGGCCAGGAGATCACGCAGCTGCGCCGCGCCCTCCTCGTTAGTGCGGAATCCGATGCCGACCGCGAGTGTCTCCTTGTCCAACCACATGAGGTCGCCACCTTCCGCACGCGCTTCGCCTTCCAGCCGTCCCAGGAGCGGCACACCGAGCTTCGCGAGCAGCCGCGCCATGGCGTCCTCCTCGCCCTGGCGCAGCGCCTTGCCCATGCGCAGCGGGATGCCGCCGTGGTCGGTAACGAGCGCGGAATCGTGGGTAAAGATCGCATCGGCCAGCCCATCCAGGGGCTGGTCGTGGAAAATGACGTCTGCGCCGGCCTCCTCGAGGATACGCACAAAATCCCGGTGCTCTGCCTGGGCACGCTCGAAGTCGGGGGCCCCGTGATAATTCCAATCCTGCGGGTTCGCCTTCGCGAAAGCTTCATCCGGGGGACGCACGATAACCTGCCTCAAGCGCCCGACCATGTTCTGGCAACCAAATTTTCGCATTTCCTGTGACTCCTCGTGCCTAGCGATCCGCGGCCGTCAGGGCCACGGCTTCCTCGGTGGTCAGCACCGTGCAGAATTCGCGGTTCAAGGTCGCGAGAGTAATTTCGTGCACGACCTCCGGATCGTAATCGGTGCCGTCCCTGGCCACGCGGTTCGTGCAGGACGTTGCGTCAGAGATGCAGTAGGTGTCGAAGCCGAGGTTCTGTGACATTCGCACGGTCGTTGCAACACACATGTTCGTAAAGAAACCGACGCAAACCAGGCGCCGCACTCCGAGGCGCCTCAAGAACAGCGGGAAGCGCGTGCCGATGAAGGCGCTGTGCACGTCCTTCACAATCACGTTCTCACCCTCGACCGGGGTTGCCTGTTCCTTGATTCGGCCACCCGGTATCGAGAGCCGGAGCGGTGAGTTCGCTTCGGTGGAATCGTGCTGGGTATGAAAGACCGGTAGCGAACTGCTCCGCCAGGCATCCAGCAGGCGCGCAATGTTTTCTTCTGCTTGCGGATTGTTGCGGCGGCCTCGGGGACCTCCCCAATGCTCCAAGTCGTCCACCCCGTACTGCACATCGATCGACAGCAACGCGGTATCGGCCCCAAAAGGCTTCGTCATATCTCACCAGAGTATAGGAAAAGCTGCACAATCTTAGCGCGCCGGCAGCAGAATGTTGTTTCGAAAAAAATCCCGTGGCGACACGATATTCTTACTATTCGACCAGCGCCGAAAACACGGCACCAGGCCGGCCGCCGCTTATTCCACCTTTATTCCGAGCACCAGGTCCATGACATTGGTACCCGTCGGGCCGGTCTGGACGAGGTCGCCGCTCGCCTCGAGAAAGCTGCCGGCATCGGCGGCGGCAAGTGAGCGGCCCGCGTCGCGGCCTTCCTGCTCCCCGCGGTCGATCGTTCCGCCGTCCACCAGCGCACCTGCTTCCGCCGTGGGTCCGTCGGTACCGTCGGTGCCGACGGCCAGCAGCAGCACACCCCGAGCACCCCGAAGCACACGCGCGGCGGCCAGCGCGAGGCTCTGGTTACGTCCGCCCCGCCCGGGCCTTGCCGGCAGACGTACCGTCGTTTCGCCACCCCAGATGTGAAGAGTGTTCGGTGCCGAAGCGAGCACCCGCTGCGCGAGCTCCACACCCACATCGGACGCTTCACCGGCCAACGGGTCGCTGTGTATCGCCGCCTGCCAACCGCACGCCATTGCAGCGCGTGCGGCGGCATGTTTGGCGTCGTCGAGCCGCGCGACAATCTTGAAACGCACGCGGGCGAAGCACGGATCTCCAGGCGGCGGCACGGGAGGTGCAGCGAGAAGCGCTGCTTGCACCTCCGGCGGCGCGTCGTCGAACCGCTCCTCGGCAATGCTCGCATCGGCAACCAGCGGGCCGCTGCCAATGAAGCGTGCATCGTCATTCGGAACGTCCGAAATCGCGAGGCAGGTGACGCGACGTGGCGCAAGCAGCTTGGCGAGCCGACCACCCTTGATCAGCGATAAACGCTTGCGGATACGGTTCATGGCCGCGATATCGCGCCCCGAGGCGAGCAGCCACTCGTTCAGCCGTTGCAAGGTCTCGAGCTGTGCGCCCGGTGGGAGCTTTTCGACAAGTGCCGAGGCTCCGCCCGAAAGCAGCACGAGCACCTGGGCCGACGACGGAATGCCTTCGACAAAGCGAAGAAGGGCCTCGCCGGCCAACAAACTGCCCTCGTCCGGCACCGGATGGCCCGCTTGCAGCACCGGCCAGGCCAGCGGTTCCGCATGCCCCTGCTTGGTGACGATGAACGCATCCGCGATATGCTGCCCGAGCGCATCGCTTGCGCCGAGGGCCATCGCGCAAGCCGCTTTCCCGTACGCGACCAGGTACACGGGCGCCGGAATTGGCTGCGCGGCCAGCGCCTCGCGAACGCATGGCCGCCCATGCACGGCACGGAGGGCTGCGAATAGCACCTCGAGCAGGCGCTCACGGGGCTCACTCATGGACGTGCGAACGAACGCAGGTTCTCGTCGCAGCCTTCTTCCCACGCTCGAGAACTCGTAAGATTGCATCCATCACGGGGCTCAAGACGACGAACTCCAGCCTCGCATTACATGCCGGGTGAAATACTCTACCTGGTGCTCCACGCTAGCGAGATGCTCAATGGCCAAGCGCAATCCGGAAAAGACCTCCCAGCGAATTCTTGATGCAGCCGTAGTGGAGTTCGCGGACAAGGGGCTCAGCGGCGCCCGCGTGGACACGATAGCAGCACGCGCGAACATCAACAAGCGCATGCTGTATCACTACTTCGGAGACAAAGAAGCGCTCTACATGGCCGTGATGGAAAAGGCCTACGAGGGAATACGAACTGCCGAACGCGAGCTCGATCTGGGCGCTTCTCCTCCCGTCGATGCGGTCCGCCAACTCATCCACTTCACGTTCCAGTATTTCGTCGATCACCCCGAATTCATACGCCTCCTGAACAACGAGAACCTGCACGGTGCGCGCTACATTCGACGTTCGTCGAAGATCCTCGAACTGCATGTACCCATGGTCGACTACATCCGCGAGGTTTTGGAGCGGGGCGCGGCCGAGGGAATCTTCCGGTCCGGAGTAGACCCGGTCCAGCTCTATATTTCGATAGCGGGGCTCGCTTACTTTTACATGTCGAATTCAGTCACGCTCGGTACGATCTTCTCGCGCAACCTGCTGACCCGACATGCGATCAAGGTACGGCGGGAGCACATTACAGAGGTCATCCTCGGATACCTGACCAACAAGAACGATTTGCCCGGGTGACCGCCGCCAAGGTCGTCCCGAGGTCGGGCGGCCACCGTGCTGTCCTCGCAACGTTCAGCAGACAATCGCCCGATGCAATCACACCCTTGCTAGGCGCAAACTCCCTTTGCTAAAGTAACCTTATGGTTACTTACTCGTAACCGTTCGGCTTTGGAGGATACTCATGCGATCCGGGTTGTCGGCTGTTCTCCTGTCAATACTGGGCCTCGCCATCCCGGCGCACGCCGAATGGCAGCCGGAAAAGCCGGTGCGCATCATCGTGCCGTGGAGTGCCGGCGGATCCACCGATCAACTGATCCGGATTCTTGCCGTGGAACTCGGCGAAGCGTTGCGGCAGAAGGTTATCGTGATCAATCAGCCCGGCGGCGCAGGGGCAGTGGGCACCAAGGCAGCGCTGCTTGCGGATCGGGATGGCTATACCTGGGCGGCCGGCGCCACCAAGGATCTCGGTACGTACGCGGTTACCGGCTCCGTCGATACCCACCTGAAGGATTGGCATCTTTACCTCGCGATATCGAACTACACGATTTTGTCCGCCAACCCGTCGTCCGCGTTCGATTCCGTCGACGACGTTGTGGAGGCCATGCGCTCGCGGCCGGATACCGTCACCATTGCCACCGCCGGAATCAACTCCGCTGGAGGAGCATCGGCCGAATCCCTGAAAGTCATCGCGGGTGGTGAATACAAGATGCTGAGCTATGACGGCGGAAATTCAGCCGTGCTGGCAACAATTGCGGGAGAAACCTCCCTCACGACGCAACTCGTTTCCGACCAGTACGAGATGCTGCGGGCAGGCCGCCTCAAACCGCTGGGCGCATTCACTCCGCAAGCCGTCTCCATAGCAGGGGTGGGGACGATTCCGCCGCTCACTGCCAGCTTGCCGGACATCATGACCGCGGCCGTGCACTTCGGCATCTGGGCACCGAAAGGAACGCCCACCGAAGTGATCGACACCATGAACGCGATCTGGGATACGCAAATCCCGCACTCCGCCAGGCTCACGCAGTATGCCGAATCGAAAGGGTTGACGGTGGAGGTGATGCGCGGCGAAGCCGCCTATGAGCAGGTATTCCCGGCCACTCGCGTATACGCATGGCAGCTGCACGAGGGCGGCATGAGCAAGGTCAGCCCTGCCGACGTAGGAATCCCGCGGCCCTGACGCTCTGCTGACCTGCCTGTCCTATGAACCAGGTTCACTCCCGCCGGGCGCGTAACGATTTCCTGCAGGGGATCGCGTTCCTCGCTTTCGGCATTTACCTGGCCGTCGAAGGCTTTGGCATGCCCGGTGCCGGGGGCTTCATCGAAGAAGGCGGCGAGCCCGGCCGCGTACCCATCATGCTGGGTGCCGTTATCGGCGCACTTGGCGCAATGCTGATGGTCCGGTCGATCCGGGGGGCACTTGATTGGCTGCGGCACCGTCCGCCGAAAGCAATCGATGCCGCGACCAATCCGCGGGTCGCGCTGATGACCGCAGTCGGCTGCTCTCTCTATGGCGCCGTGCTGATGGGTCTGCAGATTGGCGGCTGGAAGGTTCCGTTCAGCCTGGGCACGACTCTCTTCATTTTCGCGTTTGTCGTCATTGCCGAGTGGAACTTGCCCGAACCGCGCGTTGGCCGGTTTCGGCGATGCGTAAGTGCGGCAATCTTCGCGCTTGCCATCAGCATCGCGGTGACGGTCGTTTTCGAACGCTGGTTCTTCGTCACCCTGCCCTAGTCCGGGCCGGATTTCGCACACGCAGCCTTCATGGACTACCTTGCAGACACGCTCGGAAACATCGGCCTGGCCTTCGCGGCCCTGGCGACTCCGACAACGCTGCTCTACGTTCTTGTCGGCACGTTTGCGGGTATCTGCATCGGGATACTGCCGGGATTGACGGCCACGATGGGCCTGGCGCTATGCGCGACGCTCACCTACCAACTGGACCGGGACGTGGCGCTCGTCGTCCTGATCTCGCTGTACGTGGGGGCGATCTATGGCGGCAGCCGCAGCGCGATTCTGCTCAATATCCCGGGTACGCCCGCCAGCGCCGCGACTGTCCTCGACGGTTATCCGCTGGCGCGGCGCCGCCGGGCGGGGGAGGCTCTTGGCGTCGCCACGTCCGCCTCGTTCCTCGGTACCGCGGTCGGAATCCTGTTCCTCCTCACCGTCGCTCCCGTCCTTGCGGAATACACACTCCACTTCCAGTCCCACGAATTCTTCCTGCTGGCCCTGTTCGGCATCCTGATCTCAGGACAGCTCACGGCGCCGGAAGATTCCGTCAAGGGCTGGATCGCGGGGTTCCTGGGCCTGGCGGTGGCCATGGTCGGCCAGGAACAACTCTACATGACCGATCGCTTTACCTTCGGGCTGACGGAGTTGCAGGCGGGCATCGGCCTGATTCCCGCAATGGTTGGCGCCTTCGGATTCTCCGAGGTCATTACGGCGATGGCGATGCCCAAAGCGGAGATCGTCCAGGCGTCGACCCGCTTGTCGGAAGTCATCCCAAACCCGCGTCACGTGCTCAAGTACAAGCGCACGATCGTGCGCTCCGGTCTTATCGGAACTTTCGTCGGCGTCATCCCGGGCGTGGGTGAGGATGTCGGGGCCTGGGTGTCCTATGGCGCGGCACGCCGGGCATCGAAGGAGAAGGACAAGTTCGGCAAAGGATCGGTAGAGGGTTTGATGGCGGCGGAAACCGGCAACAGTGCCGCGCCTCCCGGAGCGCTCATCCCGGTCCTCACCTTCGGCATCCCCGGCTCGGCGCCGACGGCCGTCCTGCTGGCCGCCATGGTCCTGCACGGAGTGCAGCCCGGACCGATGGTCATGATCGAAGCTCCTACGCTGGTGTATGAGCTTGCCATCATGATGCTCCTGGCGGCCGCGGCCATGCTCATACTGGGCATATTGCTTACGCCCCTGCTCCTGAAAGTTCTCATGATTCCGCGTGAGCGGCTGATGCCTGTCATTTTCGTCCTCTGCGTGGTCGGCAGTTACGCTCTCGAGCAACGTCTTTTCGACGTGTGGGTGATGGTTGCCTTTGGCTTGATCGGCTACTTGCTTCGGCGCATGGACTATCCGATGGCACCGCTGATCCTCGGCATCATCCTCGGCGACATCTTCGACAAGAATTTCCGCCGCTCGCTGGTGATCAGCGAGGGCGACATCCTGTTCTATCTCCAGCGGCCCATTTGCGCGGTCCTGATCCTGCTGTGCCTGGCGACGCTGGTCCTGAGTTTCGACAGGACGCGGCAATGGGTCACCCTGCCGTTCAAGTGGGCTATGCGGAAGCAAAAGGCGACGTGACCTCCTGGGGGTCGATTTGTGGACGAGTTACGAAGAGAAGCATCGATATGACAGAACGCCTCGGAATCATCATGCACGGCGTGACGGGCCGTATGGGCATGAACCAGCACCTCGCGCGGTCCATCTGCGCGATCCGTGACCAGGGAGGCGTGGTGCTCGACGACGGCCGCAGGGTGATACCGGATCCGATCCTCGTGGGCCGCAACCTGGAGAAAGTGACGGCGCTCGCAAACCGTTTCGGCATCGAGCGCTATACCGACGATCTCGATGCTGCGCTGGCCAATCGTGACGACACGATTTTTTTCGACGCGGCGTCGACGCAGCATCGGGCCGGGCTCATCATGAAGGCAGTCGATGCCGGGAAGCACGTCTACTGCGAAAAGCCGGTGGCGGAGGATCTTGAAACCGCGCTGGCCGTCGCACGCCATGCCGCCGCGGCTGGCCGCAAGTCCGGCATCGTGCATGACAAACTTTACCTGCCCGGCCTGCAAAAGCTGAGGGAGCTGCGGGACTCCGGGTTTTTCGGCCGGATTCTGTCGGTTCGAGGTGAGTTCGGATACTGGGTATTCGAAGGCGACTGGCGGGCAGCACAGCGGCCGAGCTGGAACTATCGCAAAGCAGAGGGCGGCGGCATCATCCTCGACATGCTCTGCCATTGGCGTTACGTGCTCGATAACGTGATCGCGCCCGTGAAATCCGTGAGCTGTCTCGGCGCAACTCACATCCCGCGGCGTTACGACGAAAACGGCCGGGAGTACGCCGCCGATGCCGACGATGCCGCTTATGCCACCTTCGAGCTGGACGGCGGGGTGATCGCGCAGATCAACAGTTCCTGGTGCACCCGGGTTCGGCGCGACGACCTCGTGACGTTCCACGTCGACGGCACTCACGGCTCCGCGGTCGCGGGGCTGCACGAGTGCTTTGCCCAGCACCGGGTCAATACGCCACGCCCGGTCTGGAACCCGGACGAACCGCAAACCCTGAACTTCTTCGAAGGCTGGCAGGCGGTACCGGACCACCGGGTTCTCGAGAACGGCTTCAAGGCCCAGTGGGAGGAATTCATCAAGCACGTCGTGGCCGATGCGCCCTGGCGCTACACGCTGCTGGAGGGAGCGAAAGGCGTGCAACTGGCAGAGCTCGGCCACCAGAGCTGGCGCGAGCGGCGCTGGGTCGATGTGCCCGAGCTACGCCTTTAGGTAAGCGCCTGCCATGACCCGCGTACATTTGCTTACCAGCGACAGCACCGTCGAGCATTACACACTTTCCGGGCCGCGGGTGTTCCCGGAGGCATCCAGCGGCGCGCTGCCGCGCGTTGCCTACGCCGCGGCTCACGTTGTCCGGGATCCGCTGGCGGCTGCGGACCCGATGCTCGGGGCAGCGATCGACTGGGACGCCACGCTGGCCTACCGCCGCTACCTCTGGGGACTGGGGCTCGGCGTCGCCGAGGCCATGGACACGGCGCAGCGCGGCACCGGCCTGCCCTATCCGGCGGCGCTGGAGCTCATCCGGCGCTCGGTAGCGGAAGCGCGCCATTTCGGTGCGGGTGCACTGCTCGCGTGCGGAGCCGGAACGGATCACCTGCTGCCGGCACCGGGGCAGACGGTGGACGACGTAATCGCCGCGTACGACGAGCAGTGCGAGGCGGTGGAATCAGCGGGAGGGCGCATCATCGTGATGGCAAGCCGTGCACTTGCCGCCTGCGCGCGCGGCCCCGAGGATTACTTGCGGGTTTACGGCCACATCCTGTCGCAGGTAAGCGAGCCGGTCATCCTCCACTGGCTGGGCGAGGACTTCGATCCCGCGCTGGCCGGCTATTGGGGTTACGCCGACCACGAGCGCGCCATGGAGGTCTGCCTCGAGCTCATCGAACGGCATGCCGCCAGGATCGACGGAATCAAGATATCCCTCCTCAGCGCGGAGAAGGAGATCGCCATGCGCCGGCGCCTGCCGGACGGGGTACGCATGTATACCGGCGATGACTTCAACTATGCGGAGCTGATCGCGGGCGACGAAAAGGGCCACTCCCATGCCCTCCTCGGGATTTTCGATCCCATTGCACCGGCCGCCAGTGCCGCTCTCGCGGCGTTGGGCAGCGGCCAGCCGGAACGCTACGATGCCATCCTCGCACCGACCGTTCCCTTGTCCCGGCACATATTCGAGAGCCCGACCCGGTTCTACAAGACCGGTGTCGTGTTCATGGCCTACCTCAACGGCCACCAGGATCACTTTACGCTGCTCGGCGGCCAGGAGAGTGCGCGCTCGGCATTGCACCTCAGCACGCTGGTCCGCCTCGCCGACCAGGCCGGGCTGCTCCAGGATCCCGAGCGCGCGGCGGAACGTGCCGCGCGGGTCTTCGCAACGTACGGCATCGGAGCTTGAAAACGGTGATCGACGCGTCGCAAGTTTCGCTCAACACCGCGACTGTGCGGATGAAGTGGGATCTCCACGAGGCGATCGAAGGCTGCCTGCGTCACGGAATCGGTGGAATAGCGCCGTGGCGTGACCAGGTCGAGGCCGTTGGCCTGGATAGCGTCGCGCGGCATATCGGCGAGGCCGGTCTGCGCATCACGGGACTGTGCCGGGGCGGCATGTTCCCGGTCGGCAGCAAGGCCGCCGTGCAGAAGGTGATCGATGACAACCGGCGGGCGGTCGATGAAGCTGTGGCGCTCGGTGCGGACTGCCTCATCCTGGTCACTGGCGGACTGCCGGAAGGCTCCAGGGATATCGCTGGTGCGCGGAGCCAGGTGCGGGATGGTATAGCAGCGTTGCTGGAACATGCGCGGCCTGCCGCCATGCCCCTCGCCATCGAGCCACTGCACCCGATGTACGCCGCGGATCGCGCTTGCATCAATACCATGGCCCAGGCAAACGATTTGTGCGACGAGCTGGGCGATGGGGTCGGCATCGCTGTCGATGTTTATCACGTCTGGTGGGATCCGGATCTCGAACGGGAGATCGCACGCGCCGGGCGCGAGCGGATTCTCGCCTTCCATCTCTGCGACTGGCTGGTGCCGACCCGGGATCTGCTCCTCGACCGCGGCATGATGGGAGACGGCGTCATCGACATTCCGCTGATCCGCTCCTGGATCGAGCGCGCCGGCTACGCAGGTTTTTACGAGGTCGAGATCATGTCCCGCGACAACTGGTGGACGCGCCCTCCGGACGAGGTCCTGACCGTCATCAAAGAGCGGATGCGTACGGCAGCCTGACGCCCGGCCTGCCAGGCCGGCACGGTACCAATAGCTCGGATCAGCCTCGGCTGTCGCCTTGCCCGGACGGGTCTCTCCGGACAGCAATCACTTTCCATAGCTGCCCGCTCGCCTTGCTCATCAACACGAGCTCACCCGCCGCGTCCAGCCCGAAGCGCAAATCGACTCGCTCACCCACCAGCGAGCGGAGATCGGTTGCCTCGCCGGCAACCTCGAGAGCGAGGGAATGGATCCTGGCCTGCGTTCCCTGCACGAGCCCGGCAACGTCGACGTAGAAAACCCGGCCGCTGACGATGCCGCCAAAAAGATACTTGCCCTGCAATCCTTCGAGCGCACGTCCCGCGTAGACGAATCCGCCGGAAACGGCAACGGCCTCGTCGTGATCGAACTGGATCACCGGGTCGACGTACGCGTCATCGTCATCGTCCGACAGCGGATACACCACGGCCTGGTCGCCGTGCATGTCGAACGCGAACGTGCCTTCCCTGAGCGGCCATCCGTAGTTGCCGCCCGCGGCGCCGAGGTTGACTTCCTCGATGTTATGGTGGCCGATGTCCGCGATGAGCATCTTCCCCGAGCCGTTCGGGTCCCAACTGATGCGGTGCGGGTTGCGGAATCCGCGAGCCCACAGTTCGCCCAACGCCCCCGGCTGCCCGACCCACGGGTTGTCCGGGGGTATGCCGTACTTCCCGTTGGCGCTGTCGCCACCGGCGGGGTCTATTCGCAGGATGCTGCCCCAGACCTTCCCCGGATCCTGCAGCAGGTCGTCGCGCAGCGCGAACCCCGCGCCCCCATCGCCGACCCCGAGATAGAGCATTCCATAGTCCGGGCTGCCAGGTTCCGCGAGCGGGTTGAACGTCAGTTCCTGGAAGCCATGGGCGCTTCCTATCATGTCCGCCCGAAGCAGTTCGCGCCGGGTACCGGCGAACCTCCCGGCCTCCGGGTCGGCTGCCGTCCACTCCGACACTATCCATTGCAGCCCATCCGGCACGTCTCCGGCGATGGCAAAATCGGCGGCAGTCCCGTACCGGACCTCGGTATGCGTCGTGTACAGCTTCCCGTTGTCGGCAAACTCCGGGTGGAAGGCAAAACTGCCAAAGCCCGTGCCCAACCCCGGAATATCGGTCATTTCCGGGACCTCGGCGCGCAAATCCAGGTAGATGCGCACTTCGCTGCCGTCGACCTCGTACAACACTCCGCGTAAATCGTGGACGAACGTCCGGGAGGAACCGCGGATCGTGTCCAGCTTGTTGATTCGCGTGAGCGGTTCAATGCTCGCCGTGGGCGGCATTCGTAGCCACGGTTCCAGCACCAGGGTATACGGGGATGCCTGGACCTGTTCAGTAATCGGGTTCCTGACGCCTCCGGGCCGCGCATTACCGCTTTCCGCGACGAGTGCCTCCTGGCGCTGGTCGTGGATGAATGCCAGCAGAGATTCCGTTTGTTCGGTATCCAGCATGCGGAACGCCGGCATCGTGCTGCTGAATCTCTCGCTCAGCCGCCGGGCCCGTTCGTCACCTTTCGCCACTATCCCGGGGGCATCGGTAATGAAAGCGTGCAGCCAGTCATGGCTTGCCGAGCTCGTCACCCGGCCCAGCGCGGGCCCGATGTCGTCCAGGGTAAAGCCGTGGCAGGCGCGGCAGTGCTGCTCGAACAGGCGCTTCCCGGCGGCGATGCTTGCCTCGTCTGTCCTGTAGGCGACGTCCGGACTGCTACTTGCGGCGCGGGGAGGTTCGGCCACTCCCCATAGCTTGACGTTGTCGATCATGCCGGTATCGTCGAAAGAGCCGAAACCGACGTAGCCTTGAGCGAAACGGGTATCGACGGCTTCCATCACGGGCACCTCCATGTCGTCGAAGAAGACCCTGATGAGGCCGCTTTCGACATCGCGCGAGACGCGAACCCGGTGCCATGCCTCCCCCCATGACACCCCTCCGGTCCTTGCAGTCGTGATCGCGGTACGCGGCGCATCATCGACCAGGAGAACATTGTGGGCGCTGTCGTCAGCCCTGGACGCGAGGTGAACGTAGTAGAACCTGGTGCGATCCTCTGCACCGAAGAAGATGCACATATCGCGGTGCCCGTACTCCGCCCCGGTCTGTTTCAGGTCCGCCTCCAGGACGAAACTGCCGACCTGCACGTCGCGGAAGAGTGCGATGCTCAAGGGAGAGGTTACCGGAGGTTTGTAGTCACTTCTCCGCCGAAGCTCGAGCACGTTTCCACCTGCGCTTGCGAAGATCCTCCAGGCGTCGTCATCGGTGGTATCCAGTGCCTCCTCGATGACGAAATCGCCTTCGAAGTCCTCGTCGATCAGCAGTTGGAAATTAGCTGGTAGCTCTGCAGGAAGGCTGACTGGAGCCGCAAACCCCATGATCGCGATGCACCCCACCCGGAGCATCGAAATACCTGTGCACTTCATGCACACGAGGATAACAGGCAGCGGTTACAAGATTTGTCTGAAAAAGCACGCGTCGCCGCAATAATTTGTGTTCCGCGTGCCTTCTCGGGCAATGACGTTATGCGCCGTCGCGGAAGCGTCAGTCGAGTCGGCTGAACTCGGCGATACGACGCAAGGGGAAGCCTTTGAACTCCTTGATCGTTTTGAGGATCACCAGGCTTTCGAGCTTGGTCACTCCGGCCTCGAACAACTGCGTTGCCACCTCCTGGTACTGCGCGATATCCGGGCAGACGCAAAGTAGCTGGTAGTCATAGCTCCCGCTGACCTGGTAGCCGGATACGATTTCGGGAATATCCGCGATGCAGCGGCGGAACTTTTCTTCGCTGTGTTTATCGTGCTTGTCGAGCATGACCGCTGCCAGCACCTTTACGTGGGCGCCTATCGACTCGAGGTTTACGTCGGCGAAGTATCCCTTGATGAATTGCGCTTCTTCCAGCCTGCGCACCCTGATGAAGCAGGGACTCGTCGAGAGCCCTACTGCTTGTGCCAGCTTGGGGAACGTGATGCGCCCCCGGTTCTGGAGTACTTCCAGTATCCTGAGGTTGAGCTTGTCCAGCCTCACCTTGACCTTGGATGGAGTTTTTGCCATTAACGCTCCACGACCGCATCGGGACCCTCGAGCAACGGCCCGAGATCCGCCTCGAAATGACGCCAGCGTCCGATCCCGTCCCTGTAAAGCGGGCGACGGACCTGGATCTGGCTTGGAGTAAACACCGGCCGCGTCGCCTTGTGCGGCTCGAGGCAGTTGGCGCACCAGTCCAGCCGGCAATGCTCGAGCAGTGCACGCACGCTCCGCTCCGGATTCGCGATCAGCGCTTCGTACTCGAGCTCGAACAGGTTTTCAAGTCCCAGGCTTCGCCAGTGCGCCATGGTGCGGCGGTACTGGTTGTAGTAATGGCCCAGGTCCTCCAGCCTGTTGCTGTAGTTGTGATGCGACGAAAGGATCTGGAAATAATTCGACAGGCAGGTTTCGACCGGATCCCTGCGGCAGTGCACGATACGCGCTTCGGGGAACAGGATGGCGATCAGGCCGACCAGCCAGAAATTGTGCGGGTTCTTGTCCACGACGTGGCGCACACCCGCCGACTCCTGGGGCAAACCTTCGAAGTATCGCTCGGCTATCGTACGGATGAGCCCGCGCGGCAGCACCTTGTGGAGCTCGCCGTTGCTGCTGACGGCGATCCGCTCGAAGTCGTCACGCGCCTTCGCGAGTGCCGGACGCTCTCCCGCCGCAAAGACGTCCGGATGCCTCGACAGCATCTGCTCGACGAGCGTGGTACCGGAACGTGTCATGCCGATGACGAAAATCGGCCGCCGCCGGTCCGGGTCCAGCCCGACGCCGGACAATCCATCCAGGGATTGGCGAGAGTAAAGGCGTACCAGCCGCTCGACCTGGCGCTCGCGCCCACCGCGATCGTACGGCCCGACCGTGCGTTCAACGAGCACGCGGTGCGCTTCGTTGCCGAGCCGGTAGCCGGCAAACGCCTGTCGGAATTTGCGGCCGTGAACGCGCACCCGGCCGACGGCAAACCCGAGGTTGCGCCGGTCGGGGAGCGACAAGCCGCCGGCCGCGAGGCGCGCTTCCAGCCGGTCTGCATCCAGCAATGCCGAGCCGGGATCGAGCTCGGCCAGCTTGAGCACGGCCGGCGTATAGTCCGGGTCGCATTCGAGAGCCTTCCCGGCGCACCAGGCCGCATCCTCCAGCCGGCCGCGGATCGCGTTGAGCTGGGCCAGCGACGAGTACACGCCCGCATGTCTCGGGCTCAGCGCAAGCGCACGGGTCAGCATCGCGCTCGCGGCTTCCAGGTCGCCAAGCTCGAGCTGCAGCATCGCGAGATCCTGCAGGCAGGGCACGGATTCGGGCCGAAGCTCCAGGGCGCGGTGAAGCGCATCCGCCGCTTCCGCCGGTCGGCCTGCCGCGCGCAATGCGCCGGCCAGGCCAACGCTTGCCGCGAAATCCTCCGGCGCCAGCATCAGCGCCTGCTCGTAGGCAATTGCGGCGTCTTCATAGAGCCTGAGCTTCAGCAGGACGCTGCCGAGCTGCCGATGCACGGCGGGTGAAGAGGGAGCAACCGACACGGCTTCGCGCAGGAAGCATTGCGCGTCGTACCAGGCACCCGCCGCCATGGCCGATTGCGCACGTTCCAGCAGGTAGGCGCCGCGCATCGCCATGTCAGCCGGCGACAGGTGTGTCCAACCGCGCTGGCGATCGGGATTCCGGGTCATCGAGCACCTTGTCCAGCGCATCACGCAGGGGCCCGAGATGCCGTTCGTAATGTCTCCACCGGCTAATTGAGCTGGCGTAGATCGGCTGCCGCACCTGCCAGTTGCTTGGTGTCGTGATGGCGCGCTGCGTTTCATAGAAGCGCAGGCAGTCGTCCTCCCAGGGGAGCCCGCAGAATCCGACCAGGCGCCGGCTTGCGGACTCCACGTCGGCCACGAGCTCCTCGTAGCGTAACGTCAGAAGATCGTCCCCGAGCACCCGCGACCAGTGCGCCACCAGGCGACGGTATTGCGCGTAGTAGTGCACGAGCCGCTCGAACGACATCGCGAAACTGAAGTCGCCGCTCAGGTTCTCGAAATAGCAGGACAGCAGGTTATCGAGCGGATCGCGTACACAATGCACGATGCGAGCTGCCGGGAAAGCCCGGTGGATCAGCCCGAGGTGCAAAAAGTTGAACGGCATCTTGTCGGTAACGTGTGCATGCCGGTCATCCAGCGCGCGGAGCCGGTCGAGGTAGCCCTGCCGGATGTCCGCCAACTCCTCCCGGCCCAGGCTGGACAGCTTCCGCGGGTGACCCGGCGCGGTCCGGCCCTCGAAGCCGCGGCCGAAACGGGCCACGAAATAGTCGATTTCGCCACCGCCGAACACCGCACTATGGCTGGCGAGTATCTGCTCGGTGAGAGTCGTGCCGCTGCGCGGCATGCCGACGATGAAGATCGGTCGGCCGGCGTCCTCGAAAACATCGCCTTCCGTATCGCGGCACGTCTCCGGCGTGAACCTGCGAACCGCCGCATCGACGTAGCGCTCGAGCATTGGAGCAAGGTAGGGAAACGTGGACGCCTGCAGCGCATTCGCGGCCTGATAGTTCTCAAAGGCGTCATCGTAGCCGGCGCGGTAGTCGTGGTATCGCCCCAGGGAATAGTGCAGGAAAACCCGATCGAACTGTGGTGCATCCGGATTACGGGCGATGGCCGCCGCGCGTTCTGCCAATTCCACGTCGGCCTCGTAGCCTTTCATCCGCAGCAGGCTTCCCAGCGCGAGGGCATGCCCGGGTTGTGCCGCCAGGACGGCGCGGTACCCGGCGAGCGCCTCCTCGAAGCAGCCCGTCTCGTCGAGCTGTGCCGCTTCATTGTGGCGGAGCTCGATGTCGTCCGGGTCGAGCTCGAGGCCCTCCCGCAGGCAGGCAAGGGCCTCGTCCACCCTGCCGCCGCGGCGGAGCACGAGCGTGCACGCGATGCGCGCTTGCTTCTGCGCCGGCTCGCGCTCCAGCACGTAGCGGTACCAGGTGATCGCTTCGTCGCTGCGTCCCGCCGTATCGCAGGCTTCTGCGAGTCTCAGCGCCAGCGCCAGGTCGTCGGGTGCAGAAGCCAGGGCGGCGGAGAACACGTCTGCCGCATCGTTCCAGGCGCCGCGTGCCGCGTGGCAGCGGCCGAGCAGCTCCATCGCATCGGGCGTGTCCCCGGCGATACGGCGTGCGCGAGCGATACAGTCGAAGGCAAGCGCGTACTCGGCCTCGTTGAAATGTATGCGTGCCAGGTTCAGGTGCGCGTCCGCCTGGCGCTCGTCGACGTGCAGGGATGCTGCGATGAGCTGCTTTGCATCATCGCGGCGATCGAGCTGGTACAACGCCATGCCGAAGTGGTGCAGGGCCTCTTTATTGCGAGGCTCTGCATCCAGGATCTTCCGGTAGATCCGGATGGCGTCGAGGTACTCGCCCGCCTTGTAGGCAAGCATGGCCTCCACGAGCGCCGCACGTGTGCCGCCCGGCTGGTTCGCGAGTGCCGCTCTCGACGGCGCGCTCACGCGGCGGCCTTCGCACGTCGCTGCAGGCACTGCACATCAGGCTGTCCGGAACGAAGGGCGCCCGCGGATGATATCCGGCCGTTTCGACACAAGTATTCCCCGACGCTCATACCCCGATAACTACCGAAATCACCGCTGCATGTCCATCCCGCGCACGCAGGCGCCCGCCACCCATTCCAGATAGTGGTATGGCCCGATTGCGCGCCGGCTCGCACGTCGACGACGAGCGAGCACGCTTCGAGGAGCGCGGCGCCGGAAGCCCGCGGCTGCGGACTTCAGGGCACCTTTGTAGGGGCGGTCAGATGAACATGCCGCCGGACGCTTCGATGCGCTGCGCGTTGATCCAGCCGCTTTCGCTGCCGAGAAGGCTCGCGACGACGCCGCCGATGTCGCCTGGCATACCGGCGCGGCCGAGCGCCGTCTGTGACGCCACGAACCGGTTCAGCTCGTGATTGTCACGCACCGCGCCGCCCCCGAAGTCGGTCTCGATCGCGCCCGGCGCGAGCGTGTTGACCGAGATGCCGCGGGAACCGAGCTCCTTGGCAAGATAGCGCGTCATCACCTCGACGCCTCCCTTCATGACCGCGTATGCGGCGTATCCGGGAAGCGCGAAACGGGCGAGTCCGCTGGAGACGTTCAGGATGCGCCCGCCGTCGGCGATCAGCGGCAGCAGGGCCTGGGTGAGGAAGAACGGTCCCTTGAGGTGCACGTTCATGAGCCGGTCGAAATCTTCTTCGGACGTTTCTGCGAAGCTCGCATGGAGGCCGAAACCGGCATTGTTGACGAGGTAGTTGAAGTTTGCGCGTTCCCAGCCGTTCAACAACCGCTCCAGGTGAGCGACAAAGTCGGGAAAGGTACGACTTTCCGCCGTGTCCAACTGCAAAGCGGCGGCGCGCTGCCCGGTGTTCTCGATGTCACGAACAACGGCCTCCGCGGCTTTAGCGTCGTTGCGCCAGGTGATGACGACGTCCGTGCCGGATGCGGCCAGCGCGATCGCAGCGGCGCGGCCGAGTCCGCGGCTGCCGCCGGTAACGAGCGCGATAGGGGCTTGTTCGATGGTCATGGGCTTCTCCTTGACAGCAAGACGGATGGTTCCGATGAGCAGGAACGATAGCGACGGCAGGCTTTGCAGCGGTATTCGGTTCCTGCGCGGTAATTGCCTGTTTCTGCAAACCTGCCGAAGGCGTTTTGATGGGGCCACAGCCCGCCAACCAGGGATCCTCGACACGTCGCGTGTGGCACGGCGCCCATTTGGCACCGCTTGCCCGTTTCTGCAGACCGCTTGCCTGATCCTGCAATGATGCGTGCGGCTTGCCCAAATCTCCGTATACTCGGACGGCGACCCTGGCCCGCTCCGCACGCGACGGGCGGGAAGAACTCATCATGTCGATCGAGGGGGAAGATGACCGACGGCGACCGGAAAATGGCATCCACGCGGGAAGCACTCGTGCGCACGATCCGGCAATGGGCGCCCGAACAAGGCTTGCAGGATACGGCGCTGGAAGGCGTCGCACTGCTCCGCAGCGACACCACCACCCATTGCACGCCCACCGTGTACGAACCTTCGCTTGCCTTCATGGTGCAAGGCACGAAGAGGGTGCACCTGGGTGACAAGGAAATCGTCTACGGCCCGCTGAACTACCTGGTGTCCGCGGTGCACCTGCCAGTACTGGGAGAGATCGTGGAGGCGTCGCCGGAGCACCCTTATCTCACGATCAAAGTGACCATCGACACCGGGGAAGTGGCGGACACGGTGCTGGAAATGGGCAACGAGATGCCCGAGATGGTTTCCCCGGACGTGACCTGCGGCCTGAACGTCGCCCGCATGGACCAGGGAATGCTGGATGCGGTGAGCCGCCTGGTCGGGCTGCTGGATGCCCCGGAGGATGCCCCGGTACTGGCGCCGCTGGCGCGCCGCGAAATCATCTATCGAGCGATGGTCGGCGAAATCGGCTCGCGCTTGCGCGAATTCGCGAGGCTTGACAGCCGCGCGAATCGCATCTCGCGGGTCATCGCGGCTTTGAAGGATCGCTATACCGAGCCGCTGCGTATTGCCGAGCTGGCCGAGCAAGCCAACATGAGCGAGTCATCGCTGTACCACAACTTCAAGCAGATCACGCGCATGTCACCGCTGCAGTTCCAGAAGAAGCTGCGCCTGCACGAGGCACGGCGGCTGATGCTGTCCGATGGGCTGGAGGCGGCTTCGGCGAGTTACCGCGTCGGTTACGAGAGCCCGTCGCATTTCAGCCGTGAGTACCGCCGGATGTTCGGCGCCCCACCGCGAGCGGACGTTGGCAAGCTGCGCGGCGAACGACCGGAACTGGCTGGTTTCTAGCCCTGTCCCGTAAGCGAGCCTTAGAGCTCGAACACTATCCCGGGATTGAGCAGGTTTTTCGGATCCAACGTTCTCTTGAGCTGGCGCATCAGTGCCAGCTCGGGTTCACTGCGACTCCTCGCGAGCCAGCCCTTCTTCTCGAGGCCGATACCGTGCTCGGCCGAGATTGACCCACCGATGTGCAATAGTGGCGCGTAGACCACCGCGTCCACCTCGGAGTGCACGTTCGCGCCGCCGCAACCAGGGTTCACGAAAAGGTGCAGGTTGCCATCGCCGATGTGGCCGAGGACATAGCATCTGCTATCGGGCCAGCGTCCCTGGAGGCCAGCTTTCACGCTGTTGATATATTCATCCATGGCCCTGATGGGCAAGCTGACGTCGTAAAGAAAGGTTGGCTGTTTCTCGGTGATCGCCTCGAAGTGCTCGCGAATCGCCCACAGCGCGTCGCGCTCAGTTTGCGATTTTGGCATCACGACATCCGCGACGAGTCCCTGGTTCACAGCGTCCTCCAGCACTGCCGTCAACCTGTCGGAGTCGGTATCGCTGTCCGCACCCTCCGCCTCCATGATGACGTAGAACGGGAAATCGCGCGCCAGCGGCGCACGATGCCAGCCCGGCTCGGTGACAGCGTGGAAGTACTCATTCCACATCACCTCGTAGGCGCTTAGCTGGCCGCCGAGCGTACGCTCGCAAAGCCTGAGCAACCCGACAACAGAATCGAAGCTATTCAGGGCAGCCATCACGGTGCCATGACTTAGTGGGGCCTCCCGGAGACGCAGAACCGCTCGCGTCACGATGCCGAGTGTGCCTTCAGACCCGATGAACAGCTGCTTCAAGTCATAGCCTGCATTATTCTTCAACATGTGATTCATCGAAGAAACTACTGTGCCATCCGCGAGTACGACCTCCAGTCCGAGCACGAGCTCGCGCATCATGCCGTAGCGAATGACATTGATACCTCCGGCGTTGGTGGCAATATTCCCCCCGATTGTGCACGAACCGCGCGCGCCGAGATCGAGCGGAAAGTACAGGCCAGCCGACTCGGCGGCGTCCTGGACGGCCTGTAGCACGGCTCCGGCCTGCACTGCCATCGTGCGACCGACAGGGTCAATCTCTTCGATGGACCTCATGCGCTCGAGCGATATGACCAATTGGTTCGCGTCAGCTACTGTTCCGAGCACGCAGCCCGTGAGACCGCCGTGAACCACAACCGACTGGCCTGCCGCATAGCAAAGACCAAGCACTGCGCTGACCTGTTCGGTATTACCTGGACGGACCAGGGCCAACGCGTTCAGCGGTGACGGGTCCCAATAGCTGCTCGCGCGCTGTCGCAGCGCACTATCGTGCACCAGGTGTTCGCTGCCAACGATTTCGGCAAGGCGCGGTAATACGTCAGATTTCACGCTCATCGCTGATAGCTCCAGGTGGCCTGCAGCACTTCAATCTGGCTAACACAACTTCGCAACCGCACCAGGCCCAATGTCCCGGATAGACGTACAACCACAGAGGGCCATCGACGTCTCGAGCTCTGATGCGAGAATCTCGATTACACGCTCGACCCCTCGCTGGCCGCTTGACGCGAGTCCATACAGGTATGGCCTCCCAATGCTGACGGCATTCGCACCGAGCGCAATGGCTTTCAGGATATGGGTGCCGCGTCGAATGCCGCCATCAACAATCATTTCGAGCTTGTTACCGACAGCCTCACGCATCATTGAAATGCAATCCACGGGAGCCGGCGTTCCATCCAGCTGCCGCCCACCGTGATTCGAAATCATTACCGTGGTCGCACCAATC
>CBFGSB010000003.1:0-56612 GCA_965651325.1 uncultured Chromatiales bacterium
TCGCGCTGCTGGTAGTAGCCCCATGCCTTGAACTCGGTGAGGTCCGAAACCTCGAAACGCAGGCTCGGCGCAATGACGAATTGGTCCGAGGAGGTCGAGTGAATGAAGCTCCCCGAATCCTCGTAGGCCACGACCAGGCGCCCATTGACCCGCTCCGAGTTGCCAAGCGGCGAAGTGACATCGATCTCGCCGCGGTAGAAGGAAAAATCGCCACCTTCGAGGCTGGCGGTGCCCTGGAACTCATCGAGCGGCTCTTTGAGCACCGTATTGACGGCCGATCCAAAGTCATTCTGGCCGTAAACGATGGAGTTCGGGCCGCGGACTACCTCGACGCGGTCGATCGCCGCATAGTCGAGCGTGAACTGGTTGATCACTGCAAGCCCGTTGATCTTCAACCCGTTGCGGAAACTGACCTCGAATCCGCGTGACGAGAGCAGAGTTCCGGCACCGACGTCGGTACCGTTGCGATTCAGGCCCGGTGTCAGGTCGGCAATATCCGCAGGCCCGCGCGTAGCCGTCATGTCCATCATCTGTTCCGAAATAACGGACACGGCCTGCGGGATGTCCGTGAGCGCCGTATTCAGCCCCGTGACGCTTCCGGACTCCTTGTCGCGAAAGGTCTGCGCGATGCCGCGAACGATGACCTCATCCAGGATCTCGTCGCGGTTGGCCGCATCGGTGTTGTCCTGTGCGGCCGCCTGTGAAGCCACCAGGGCCGATGACGCCAGGAAGGCAGGCCAGGCAACGGGTTTCCCGCCGAATCTCTTCTTGTAGGCCATGCGCGCTGCTCCGCCCGGATTGTTGTTGTGCGTCTATAGTCGCAGCATTCAGGGCTAAAGTCTACATTCATTGATTGATTGTTTAGCCAAAACACGGGGAATTTGCTTGCGCGCCACAGGGTCCGAAAGTAGCATCCGGTTGTGACAACCCGCCGGCCCACCGCGTCCCGCCTACGGAATGAGGCCGCTGCGCTCCTGCGAAATGGCGACCCGCATCGCGCCGGGGTATTGCTGGAGCAGGCACTCAGGATAGAACCGGGGCATCCGGGTGCCCTGGCCAATCTCGGCACCGCGCGCCGCCGGCTGGGTGACCTGCAAAGCGCGATTTCCTGCTACCGGGAGGCGCTCCGGCAGGGCCCGGTGTTCGCGTCGGCGGGCTTCAACCTGGCCAATGCACTGAAGGATGCCGGAGAGTTCGACGAAGCTATCGGCATCTACCGGCAGGTCCTGGAAAGGCATCCGGATCATCTCCAGGCGCTGAACAACCTGGGCATTGCATACAAGCAATGCGGTGCCAGCAGCGAGGCCGAAGCAACTTTTCGCCAAGCGCTTTCGATTGACCCTGACTACGGACCTGCAAGGCGCAACCTCGGGGCCGTGCACGAGGACAACGGGGAATTCGAAAAGGCGGATGAGTGCTATCGGCGCGCCTGGATGGTAGATGCAAACGATGCAAAGGCGTTGGCAAAGATCATTGCATCGCGGACCATACCGGTTGAGCAAGAGTGCCTGGACGCTGCGTCGCGATTGCTGGACCAAGCGAAAATAGACAAGGAATGCCAGGCCCAGCTTCACTACGGACTGGGCCGATATCATGACAGGCAAGGCCAGTACGAGCTGGCATTGCCGCATTTCCGGCGAGCGAACGAAATCAAATCCCGCGAACGCCCATTCCCGGCGGCGGCGGTGGCTTCGAAAGTCGACGAAATTTGTGCGGTATTCACACCGGAACTATTCAAGCGCTTCAGTAATGCCCGACTTGAAAGCGACAAGCCGGTTTTCATCGTCGGAATGCCTCGAACGGGGACAACGCTGACAGAACAGATTCTCGCCAGTCATCCGGATATTGCCGGCGGAGGTGAGCTACCTTACTTCGGCGCGGTCGCGCTCGATTTCCGCGCGAGAACGGGCGTGTCGGAACCGTTCCCGTCGGGCGTCGGGCAATTGACCGTGCCGATGATAAAGGCCATCGGCTTGCCATACCTGGAAAAGCTGGATGGCGTGTCGGCGGCGGCTTCGCGTGTCACGGACAAGATGCCGCAGAATTTCCTCTATCTCGGCTTGATCGCACTTTTGTTCTCATCGGCGCGTGTCATCCATTGCTGGCGTGACCCGCGCGATGTCTGCCTGTCGTGTTTCGTCGAGGACTTCAATGTTGCGCATGGATTTGCTTCGGACGCCAGGCACTTTGCGGCCTATTACCGGCAATACTGCCGCCTGATGGCTCATTGGCACCGCGTGCTGCCTTTACCGATATTCGACCTGCGCTACGAGGATATGGTGGCGGACTCCCGTGCCATGTCTCGCAAGTTGCTGGAGTTCGTGGGTTGCGAATGGGACGAACGTTGTGCGCGGTTCTACGAACAAGAGCGAGTGGTTACGACTCCAAGTCGCTGGCAGGTCAGGCAGCCGATCTACTCGCATTCGATAGGCCGCTGGCGGCATTACCGGGAGTTCCTGGAGCCGGTACTGGCCGACCTGGAGGCCCTGTCCCCATACGGCGCTTCGAGCGACTCCCGGAGGGAATCGAGGCCGGACAGGGCGTCCTGAATCGACATGGAGGTCACCGCGGCCTGATAACCAAATATTCAAAGCAAATGGAGCTGTCGGCGCATCTAACGTAAAGGTCAGCTATCGGATGCGCGGGCGAGATGACGTTTATCGGGCCGGTCCAGTGTTGCGGCGCGCAATCCCCAGCGTCCCAGGGCATGCGACCGTGCACAACGCTGCTGGCCGCGCTGCTGCTGTTACCGATCTCCACCGCCGCCGATGTCGTGAGTGAAGCCTGGGCTGCTGCCTGTTCCATGCTCACCGACCAGCACGGGCTGACCTGCGACGACATCGCCCCGCCGAGGATCGAGTTCCGCTCGGACCCCGAAGCGCCCTTGGGAGAGTACGCAGGCGGCAACCGCATTTACGTCGACAAGGCGCTGAAAGGCATCAATCGCGACTGGATCCTGGTCCATGAGATGACGCATTACATTTTTTCGGCGCTCAGCATCTTCCCACTGCCAAGCGACAGGTATGTCGCCTGCAAATCCGAGGCCCTGGCCTTCGCTGCGAGCAATGCATACCTCACCCGGCGCGGCTACGGAAGGCAAACGAAGTCGGACTGGCTCGACGCGTATCCCCATTGTGCGTGGATGCGCACCGCCGCGCGTCAACTCAACTCCCCATCCGCCAGATCTCCCCCTGGTCGAGCGAGCGGTCGCGGTGCATGAGTATCCACTGGGCATGCTCGTCCAGGGCGGAGCCGCCCAGCGCCCGCAGGACCTGGCGCCGCTCGGCATCGTCGCTCGCGCTTTCGACACGCCGCCTGGCGGCATGGAAGATGCGCAGCATGAACTCGTACTGCTTGATCAGCTCTTTCTGCGCCGTGACGTGCGCAAAGCCCTGGCGCACGCCAAACAGCAGGAGAGCCGCGCCCATCGCGATCATCAGGAGATCGCGCACGCTCTCCGACAGGATCGTCCCGGCGACGACCATGGACGCAATCACGACGATGCTTGCGAACATGCTGAGCGTCGCCAGGCGCTCGGTCACTCGGCTCTTCCTGACGCATTCAATTGTCTTTTTCCGGTAATAGCCGAGCTGACCTGAATCGGGGCCGCCGATCCACTCACGCAGGGTAAACCGGAGCCCGTCCGGATGCTGCAACGGCGCCGCATCGCAGCGCGTTCCGGCAACGCGCATCACGTTGCGTATCCAGCCCAGTTCCGGGTCCTGGGTTTGCAGGAAGTTGTCGTGGGTGAACTTGGAGACGTTGTCGTTGTGCACGCCCGCCGCGGCCCAGTAGAACTGTACGCGCAGCCCTTCTGCCAGGGCACGATAGTCGAGGTATTTCCGGTGCCATCCTTGACGGGTCGCGACGTACTGCACCCCGGCAGCGACAACAAAGAAAAACAGGAAAGCGAACATGAAGTACTGCAGCGACTTGAGCTCGGAGTAAAGCAGAAACATCAGCCCCATGAAGAAAGCCAGCACGTGCGTCGTTCGCAGCCCGAGCAGGGTTCGCTTCTGGAAATGGATCGCCAGCCAGTCCGCGATGCAGAAGAGCCGATCGATTCCTTCTATCCCTGGCGGAAGACAGCCCCGTCCGTGCTCGTCGAGCAGCGGGTATTTCCCGGCTTCGATGCGTTCCGCGAAACGCCTGCAATCGCGGCTGAACTCGTTGCTTCGTTGAAAAATCAGCCTGTGCTGTTCGGGGAGCACTTTACTGCGCGGCTGGTCCCGGTCCTTGGTAAACCACCACCAGTCGAGCGGCTGCATGCGGTCTTCCGGGGCGCCATCCGGACGCAGGCGCGAGCACACGATGTGATAGACGAGGTCGCTCTCGTCGTCCACCAGCATCTGCTGGGTGATGTAGGAGCCGGGTGCATACCCCGGCATGATGTCATCGTGGTGGAAGCGCACGACCTGGGCGGTTCCGCCGAGCCGCGAGGACGGCTTGCCGTCCCACAGCGCCAGCAGGATATGGCAGTGAGCGCAGAGGAATATACCGAGCTGTGCATATTGCCGCGAACGCGCCGTGGCCGAATGCGCCAGGTCCCCGGCGGCAACACCGTCGGCGAGCGGCAGCTCGTAGACCTCGGCCGCCTTGCTGGCCAGGTCGTCGAACTCCGCGCGAGAATTCGCGGTCTTGAAATCCTCGATGTAGTGCTGCCGCGCCATTGGCAAGGGAACGACCAGCTCGAGGCCGAGCGCCAGGGCCTCCTCGGCGACCAGTCGATCGGCGCCTTCCGCGAGCGCCGACATGACGCGCAAGGTGTGGTCGCCGTATTTGCGGGCGAGGTCGATGAAAAGGTCCTTGACGAGGCGGCGAATGGCAGGGATCTCGTCGGGGACGAGATCCCTGTGACCAGTCACCGCAATTACCAGCGGCAGTGCGGAGCGGTCTTTGTTTACTGAGGTATCAGCACCTTCGCCGCCCCCGCTCGTTCTCATGTGGCTAAGGCGCGAACGGGATGACCTTTTCCTCATACATGAACTGGATATTGCTGGCGCGCATCACGTGCTCCCCATTGTAGTTCTCTCCGGGGACCGGCGCGTAGGCAATGTTCTCCGCGGTGAGCAGGAGCAATCTCACTGCAACGAGAGCAGCCTCGTACTTGCCACGATCGTGCAGCCTGAGCGCCGTTTTCGACAGGAGTTTCAAGCCGCTGTAGGCGAGCCTGCCGAAGAACGACGACGACAGTGCCGGCCTCGATTCCAGTACCGACTCGTGCAGCAACATCAGCTTGTAACGGGTGAGCGCCACGAACATGGCGTGGTTGCCTGCCGCATTGGTTTCCAGCTCGAAGCCAGGGCCGAAGTCGATGTGCAGGCCGATGACGTAGTACGACGCGCTCTTGATCTTGCCGCGCGAGCTGCCGCACTCGAAGGTGAACTCACCCAGCGCGCCCGCGAAGGCACTGTTGACCGTCGCTCCAAGCTCGTTTTCGAGCATGGCCGTGTGGTCGGTTGCCTGCCAGGCGACGACGTCCCGGTGTTGCGGATCGAGGTCCGGAACCTCCGGCTCGACGATCGGCCCGGTGCATTCATACAGGTTACCCGGCAGTGCTGCCAAGGGTTCGTTCTCCACCAGTATCGTGCCCTGGTCGATATCGAAACCTTCGGTATCGACCTCGACCACCATGAACCTGGGCGAGCCGCAGAGATACGGCGGAATGATGAGATCCGGCCGTGGGTCGGACCCACCGAACAGGACCAGCGGACTGGCTCCACAACGTGCCGGATCGTCCTCGTACTCGTAGGTCCTGACTCCGATCGAGGAACCTTGCTGCAGGTCGACCGGCGGGAGCGTCATGGTCTGGCCGCTTGTCGTCTCACAGCCGGGTCCGCCTTCGAGGCAGACGTTCGGGTCGATGATTGTCGCCGTATCGAACTCGATGATGTAGCCGCCGATGTTGCCGAGGGCGCCCTCGTCGTTCCAGCCGAAAGCGTCGCCCAGCCCGATGGCAAGATGCTGCTCACTTCCCGGGCCGGTATCGTCATTCGGCTCGTTGGCCAGCCAGTTGGAGTACGACAGGAGCGGTTGCTGCGGCGTGGAAACAGGGCCTTCGTCGTTCAGCCACTGCCAGCCGCACCCGGCCGCCTCGGGCGTACACGACTGCTGCAATCCGCCGACCCAGACCTCCGGGCGCGAAAGGCCGGCAGCGCTGCGCAGCGACTCGACGAACAGGTCTTCGGCCTGGGACGTCAGCGTTGCCAGGTGTCCTTCGACCCCTTCGAACGATTGCGCTTCTGCCGCTGCCTTCGCCTGGGACCAGGTGATCCCCGGGTGCACGACAACCTGGTAATGCCGGCCGTCAAACTCCACCACCGGGCCGAAAACCTGGGTGGCCATAAGCGCCGTCGGCATGCTCATGCATGCCAGGACGATCGCTGTTGTTCCCATCGCTCTTGGTATCATCGGGGCTCCACGGAAGCGCTCACCGCCGCCTCGGCGTGGCGAGCGAAAATGGCCCACGACCAGTGTGGATTTGTTCCGTGGGTTTGCCGGACACAATGCCGCAGTATGGGCCGTTCGTTATTACTTCTTCGCAGGCGTGCACCGCTTCTTGTTGTTCTGGCGGCGACCGCCTGCCGCTCGAGCAAGATACTCCCGAAACCAGCCGGCGGCAACTGTGCTTGCCACCCTTAAATATTATGCAAAGTCAGCACTTGCGGGGCGCAGAAGCGGATCAACGCTGGGTGCTTTTTCCTTCGCTGCGCATGGCGATGTACTTCGCGGCTTCCGCAGGCCGGCCTAGCGCCTGGTAAAGCTTTTCCAGCCAGCGATTGGCATTCGCCGTATAGAACGGCAACGCACCGGGATCGCTGCGCAGCACGTTGAAGCTCTCCAGCAACAGTTTCTCCGCTTCGTCGTACCGTTGCAGCCCGGCGAGCGCCGCTCCTTCCGTGCTCGCAGCCGTCGCGGTACGCCAGTGATCCGGGGTAAATGCCTCGCTGCAGACCGCCTTTGCTTCGGACGCGAGCGGCAGTGCTTCCTGGTAGCGTCCCGTATCGACCAGAAGCACGGCGAGCAGGGTCATACTGGCGGCGACGTCGGCATGCGCCGGCCCCAGCAGCTTCCGGCGGAGCTCGAGCGCTTCCCGGAGCAGCGGTTCGGCCGCCGCGTAGTCGTTGTCTTCCATCAGCCACATCGCCAGGTTGTTCATGCTCCTGGCGACTGACGGGTGCTCGTCACCGACGGTTCGCCGATACATGTCGAGAGATTCCCTCGACATCGCAATGGCGGCATCCAGGTCGCCCTTTTCATACGTCAGGAACGCCAGGTTGTTGAGCGCCATCGCGACATCCGGATGGTCGTCGCCCAGCAGTTCTCGCTGCATGTCGATGGCTTCGCGGTACAGCTCCTCGGCCTCGTCGTACTTGCGCTGGTCGTGCAGCACGAACGCAACGTTGTTCAGGCTCATGGCGATTTCAGGGTGCGCTGCGCCGCGATACAACACCCGCTTCATCGCAAGGGCCTCGCGGAAGAGCTGCTCGGATTCCGCATATTCGCCGACCTCGCTGATGACGAAGCCCAGGTTGTTGAGGGCCTCGGCGAGATCGGGGTGGGGCCCGTCATGCAGCTTCCGCTGTATTGCCACGGCATCCCGAAGCAGCGGAACGGAGGCCGCGTAGTCGCCCTGGTCGTACAGGTTCAATGCGAGGCCTTCCAGGCTTTGTGCGGTTTCCGCGCTTTGCTCGCCGTTCAGCTTCCGCTGCAGCGCCAACGCCTCCCGCAGCAGCGGCTCGGCCGCCGAGAACTCGCCTCTTCGACCCAGCAGGTCGGCAAGCCCGTACAGCGTGCGCGCCGTATCGACGTGCTCGTTGCCGAGCAACTCGCGGCGCAGCGCCAGTGCTTCGCGGTACATCGCCTCGGACTGCGCGTACTCGGCCTTGAGCTTCAGGACCTCGCCGAGCCGGTGCAGCGACTGGGCGACTTCGAGGTGCCTGTCACCGTACAGCAACCGGCGCTTGTCCAACGCGCTTTGCAGCAGCGGTACCGCCTGGTCGTACAAGCCAAGGCTCGTGTACACCGTGCCCATCGTGTCCATCAGCGTTGCCTGGATGGCCGGCTGGTCGTTGAGCTCCTGCTGGATGCGTTCCGCGCCCCGGTCCATGATCTCCCGGGCCGTGATGGTGTTGCCGCGCGCTTCCCCGGGATCGAGGACATCGAAGAGGCCCACCATGAAGTCGGTGGTCTGCCGCGCGGTCTCGGCCTCGACCTCGGCGCGATGGCTGGCCTCCATCGCCAGGTTGCGCTGCTGCTGCGCCAGGAATGCGGCACTTCCCGCGGTGATCGAGAGCGCTCCCAGGGTGACGACCACGGCGTTTCGCAACTGCTGGGTGCGTTTCTTCCTGGCAACCGACGCGGCGATGTAGTCCTGTTCGAGCGGATCGAGGTCGACGCCTTGTTGCACGAGCGTCTCCGCTTCGCCGAGCGGCTTGCCGCCGGGCAACAGCAGATCGGACGGCTTGTTCTCCGCCGCCCAGCGAGCGGCAGCGCCTGCGACGCGGCTGCGAATCCGCAAGTTATCGCGGTTCTGCCCGACCCACTCCTGCACCCGAGGCCAATGCCACAGCAGGGCCTCGTGCGCCACGGTCACCACCGCGCTGCTGGTATCGTCGGCAAGCTCCGTTACGAACAAACGTGCGGCGACGAACGTCTCCACCAGGGCGCGCGCCTCGGGGCTGGTGATGTCCTTCCACGGCACCCGTTTGCGCCCGATGACCTCGTGGCCGTCCTGGCCGACGCTGACGAGGGCGCTCAAGACTTTCGGCAGCGCCGCTTCCGCTTCGTCCGGGAGATCCTTGAATACCGTCTCGGCCCGTTTCGCGAGCGATCCCTCGACCCCGCCGAGCTCGCGGTACGCGGCGAGCGTGAGGGTGCCGTCGGATGTCCGGCGCTCGTAGAGCTCCTCGAGCGTGAACTGCAGCAGCGGCAACAGCTCGGGGCGGTCGGCGGCGGCGTCGCGCAGCATGTCGTCGAGCCGCTCGCTGCTCGCGGCGTCTTCTTCGAAGCGCAGCCCCGCGGCGCGCGTCGGCAGGCGGATCATCTGGCCGATCTCGCTGGCGACCGGCGGCATCAGGTCGTACTGCCCGGCGCCCTCCTTCAGGGCTCCAATGACCGGCAGGTCGACGAGCCGCGGATAGAAATCGCTGCGCAGCGTGGCGATGACCCAGACGCGCCCGGAACGTGCCAGTACATCCAGCGTGTTCGCGAACGCCCTACGCTCCTGGGCCGTGACGTCGCTTTGGGTAAACATCTCCTCCATCTGGTCGACCACCAGCGCCAGCCGCGATTGCGCTTTGCCGGCATCGCTCCCTCGTTTATGCGGGAGCTTCGCTGCCTCGGTTTCCAGGGCGCCCTTGATGAGCTGCGCGGCCGAATGCGGCGACTCGCGGAGGACCCGCGCGAGCGGCTCGGGGCCTTCGCCATCGGGATCCAGCGACGGCAATGCATGCTCGCGCAGCAGCGCCGCCGCCAGCGACGCAAAGAGATCGTTTGGCGTATCGGCGGGACGGAACACCGCGCGCCGCCACAAAGACACCCCCTCGATCACCCCCGGCTGCATCAGCATCGGCAGCACGCCCGCGCGTACGACCGACGACTTGCCGCCACCGCTCATACCGAGGACGAGCACGAACGCACGACCGTCACCCGCTTGCTGCCGCAGGGCCTGCAGGATGTCGGACACCGCCTTGGTCCGGCCGAAGAACACGGTCGCGTGCTCGAACTCGAAGGCGTGCAGGCCGCGAAACGGCGAGCCCTTCTTCCAGACGGCCGGGGCATCGGCCGCGCGCGCCAGTGCCTCCGGCAGTTTTCGCTCGATGAGCTTTCGCAGGTGGGCTTCCAGCAGGTCTTCGAAGGCGCTGGGCGACTCGAAGGCGTGGAATGCCGCGATCAGGGTGCCTTCGCCCTGGTCGTGAAACCACCGCGCGACGAAGTCGTCGAGTTTCTTCTTCTGCTGCAAGCGCTCGAGGAGCTCGGCCTCGTCGTCGAGCCGGACCGATGGCGGCGCCGTCTTCCGGTACACGAGAAGGTCCGGCTTCCCGTGCTCCCGGTACCCGGCCAGCGCATCTTCGAACTCGAACTCCGTGCCCGATTCGTAGCGGGAGCCGTCCGGGCGGGTGAATCCACGCGGCAGGCGCGTACCGAGGCGCGACCACAGGATCGAGACGACGACGTCGGTTTGCGAGGGGCGAACCAGTTGTTCCTGGAAGTTCCCGGTGGCGACCAGCGGCTCGTGCTCCCAGAGAACGGGATCGAGCACCACCCTGCCGACATATTCGCTTTGCAGGCGCTGGATGACGCGCTCCGCAATCGCCCGTTCCTCGAAGACATCCCCGGGCGACGAGATGAATATTCGCAGTTTGCTCACAGGACTGCCGCTTGTTGTTCGCTTCATTCTAGTTCACGGAAGAACCAAACATGAAGCTTCCTCCGGCATGGCCCGGGCCGTTCCCCCGGCCGGGAACAGGAGGCAGGCAGGAGGGGGAACGGGCAGGACAGGCTGGTTCCCTTGCCGGATTGCGGGTAGGCGAGCGCTTAACTCGGAAATCGGCAGGCGGTAACATCGTCACGGATGTACAAGTGCTGGGTCCCGCGAAGAACGACGAGCCGATGACCGAGAAGGCCGATACCACCGCGCGACGCTGGTTCATCAGCGCCAAGCTGGATGCGCCGCGCCAACAGGTGTCACTGGTTTCGCGTTTGCATCTTTTGAAGATTCTCGATACGGCCGCGACGCGCCGGCTTTGCGTCGTCGTCGCACCGGCGGGGTTCGGCAAAACGACCCTCGTCTCCCAGTGGCGCAACCAGCTCGTGGCCGCCGGCCACACGGCCGCCTGGCTCAGCCTGGACGACGACGACGCCGACGTTCGCCAGCTTCTCACCTACATCATCTTTGCTCTCTCCGAGGCCGGTGTGGATACCGGGCGGCTCGAGATGCTGGCTGCGCAGGGGCTCATGGAGCTTTCCGCGAATGCTGCCCTGGGCGGCATCCTCTCGGCGATCGCCGAGCATGGCGGGCACACGGTGCTTACGCTGGACGATTACCACCGGATCGCTACACCGGCGATCGACGCGTTGATCAACCGCATGGTGGATACGGCACCGCGCAACCTCACCCTGATCGTCTCCGCACGTGTCCGGCCGGACCTTGCCATCGCCCAGCGGTTTGCGTCGGGACAGGCGATCGAGATCGATGCCGACATGCTGCGCTTCTCCGAGGAGGAGACCCGCGCGGTAGTCGACCCCGCGCTGACCGACGATCAGCTCAAGGTGGTGTTCGAACGCACCGAAGGGTGGGCCGTCGCCGTGCAGCTCGCGCGGCTCACGCTGGGGGGCAGCCACTCCATTGATCATGCGCTTGCAGGCTTCACCGGCCAGAGCGGGCATCTCGCCGGCTATCTCGCGGACCAGGTGCTGGCGGGCCTGGATGAAGAATTGCTCGATTTCATGATGCAGACCGCCGTGCTGGAGCGCTTCAACGCGCCGCTGGCAAACGCGGTTTGTGAGCGTCATGACGCCTGGAACATGCTGAACCGGCTGGAGCCCCTGCAGAGCCTGCTGGTCCCGTTGGACGAGCGGGCCGAGTGGTTCCGTTATCACCACCTGTTCGCCGACCATCTCCAGGCCGCGCTCAAGCGAGCGCATCCCGATTCCCTCACCGGCCTGCACCTGCGTGCCAGCGAGTGGCACGCGGCGCAGGGTTACGTAGCGGACGCCGTCCGCCACGCGCGGCTTGCCGGCGATTTCGACCGGGCAGCGGAAATTATCGGCGACGCGGGCGGCTGGGAGCTGATGCTCTACGGCGGGATCGGGTATCTCCGCAGCCTGTTGCGCAACATTCCCGAGCGCGAGGCGCCGGCATATCCCCGCATCCAGGTCGCCCGTGCCTACCTCGCCGTCAAGGACGGGCGCATACCGGAGGCGCGGGCGATGATGGAACAGGCGCGCGCGGCCACGGGCGATGCGCACACGCTCGGCGACTTCGGGACGCCGCTCGACCGTGACATGGTGAACGTCGGTGCCTTGCTGGACATGTACGAGGACCAGCGCTACACGCCCGCGCGCCTCGCCAGCCTGAAGCAGCTTCAGGCCCGCATTCCGCCGTCCGACAAGCTGACGCTCGGTGTGCTGTTGTGCATCGATGCGCTGGCCAGCCTTGCCAACGGGGATTTCGAGGTAGCAGGGCGCGTGAGCCGGCAGGCGATGCGCGCGATGCGCGCCGCCGAATCGCTGCTCGGGCTGAACTACTGTTTCCTGCATACGGGGGGTGCCGCCCTCTACTTCGGCCGGCTACAGCAGGCAGAGGCGAACTTCAGGCAGGCGCGCCAGCTTGCCGAGGACAACTTCGGCGCCGACAGCGGCCTGCGATCGCTGGCGGAGCTCCTGGTGGGAACCGTGCTGCACTGGCGGGATAGCTGGGAAGACCGTTACGAGGAACAGTTCGATCGCGCCCTCTCGCACGTCGAGAGTTATGACGGCTGGCTCGAGATCTTCGCGCACGGGCTCGACAGCGGTTGCGCCGCCGCCTTGGGGCGCAGGGATTTTGCCGTGGCGGAAGGCTGGATCGCGCGTGCCGAGCGGACGGCGGCAGGGCGCGGCATGCCACGGCTGTCGGCGCTCGCCTCGGGGCACAGGCTGCGTCTGCACACGCTCGACGGCAACCTCCGCACCGCGGCTCGCCTTGCGGCAAGCCTCGAGAAGGATTTCCCCCTGGCGTGCTGGAAGACCGATCGCTTCCATTGGCGCCCCTACCAGGTCATCGGGCCGGCGCTCGCTTACCATTACGCCGCCGGGGACCAGGCACGCAGCCTGTGCCTGATCGACGACGTGATCGCCTGCTGCCGCGCGCTGTCCGCAAATGCCTACCTGGTCCAGGCACTCGCCATCAAGGCGGACCTCCTCGCCGGATTCGGCCGGCACCCGGAGGCGCTCGACAATCTCATGCTGGCCCTGGAGCTCGCGGCCCCCGAAGGCATTCGCCGGCCGTTCCGCGGTTTGCAGCGCGGCGCCGCCCTGCTGCGTGCGGCGCGGAAACGGGCGCGGGACGAAGCCATCGACGTGGTCGTGCTCGACTTCATCGGCGACTGTCTCGAAGCGGAGGAGAAAGGAGAGGATCCGGGCGGCACGCTCGGCCTGCTGGGCCTTAGCCGGCGCGAGTGCGAGGTCGTGCACGAGCTCGTGCAGGGATTGTCCAACAAGGCGATCGCCCGCACGCTCGATCTCACGGAGCACACGGTCAAGTTCCACCTGAAGAATATCTTTCGCAAGCTCGATGTGAGCCGGCGCACCCAGGCCATCGCCCGGGTGTGCGAGCTGAGCGTGAGCCGGGAAACCTACCCGAACGAGTAGGTACCGCTGGCTGCCAGCGGGGTGAGCTACACCTCCGGGGCTCTGGGCTAGTCCGATTTCCCATTGCGGCCACGCCCCCGGCGGAGAATCCTGTTGGCTTACATCACTGAGCCAATTCGGGCATTGAGGGGGACTCGAATGCATACCCATGTTCGCTGGAGCCTGTTGGGCAAGGGTTGCCTTGCTTTCGCCGTGGTCGCGACCTTCCCCGCCTTCGGGCAGGAGCCCGCGGCCGACTCGCCCGTCCTCGAGGAAATCGTCGTGACCGGCGCCCGCGGCCGCGAGGAGCGGTTGCTCGAGGTGCCGGTCGCCGTCACCGCGTTCGACTCGCACGCGATCGAGGCTGCCGGCATCGAAGAGGTCAACGACTTCCTCGCGTTGACGCCGAACGTCAACTTCACGCGCTCCCAGAGCGCGGGTACGAACTTCCTGACCGTGCGCGGCATCACCCAGGTGCGCAACTCCGAGCCGCCCGTGGCGACGGTCGTTGACGGCGTCCTCGAGATCAATCCGCGGCAGTTCAACCAGACGCTGGTGGACATCGAGCGGATCGAGGTGCTGCGCGGGCCGCAGGGCGCACTCTACGGGCGGAATGCCACGGGCGGTGCCATTCTCATCACGACGCGCGCGCCGTCGAACGAGCTCGAAGGCAATGTTCGCGCGGCAGCCGGCCGCAGCGAGTACCAGCTCGGAGGATCGCTGAGCGGCCCCCTCGTGCAGGACACCCTGCTCTTTCGCCTCGCCGCGCAGTACGTGGACAGCGACGGCCTCCTGTACAACCCGGTGCTCGACGATCACATGGACTACTTCGAGGACGCGACGTTCCGCGGCAAGCTGCTGTGGATGCCCTCGGATGCCGTGGAAGTGGACGTCCGCGCCGGCATCGTCCGCACCGAAGGCGGCGGCCTGAACTACATCTACCAGCCGGCGTTCGTCGGCGCCGATGGCAAGCCGGTCGCATTCGACTTCACACGCGGAGACGCCGACGTCGTCGATCGCAACCTGTATGCGAACAATCTCGGATTCAACGAGCGGGATATCGACGAGCTCGCGGTGAAAATCGAGTACCGCGCGGACTGGGGCACATTCAGGTCGGTCTCTTCCTTCAGCGGCGTCACCGAGTACCTCGAGGGAGACCAGTTCCCGTACACCGCGGCGACCAGTGTTGATTTCGGTGTCTTTCCGTTCGCGGACGGGACGCAGACACAGTATGTCGACGTGGAGGCGGTGAGCCAGGAATTCCGCATCGCCTCGCCTTCCGACCAGCCGCTGCGATGGATGGCGGGTGTCTACTACCTGAAGACTGATCGCTTCATCTCGACGACCACGGGTGCCGACCTCGGGCTCGGCATTACGCGCATCGAGCACCAGCCGCTCTTCACCGATCCGGTCAACCCGACGCTTACGTACCTCGCCGACGACAACGACAACACGGCCAGCGCGGTTTTCGGCAACGTCGACTTCGACGTAACCGACGCGGTCGAGCTGTCGCTCGCGCTGCGCTACGACCGCGACGAGCGCGAGCAGCAGGTGTCGCCGCTGAGCACGGCCGGCGCGCCGGGTGCCGTGAACGAGCGCACGTACGATCACCTGCAGCCGAAGGTGAGCATTCGCTGGCTCCCCGGAGACGACTTCAACCTGTACGGTTCCTGGGGAGTGGGTTTCCGCAGCGGCCAGTTCAACCAGAACGGCGTGGGAGCGGCGGCCGAGAGCGTCGGCCTCGTCGGCGTGCAGGACGTCGTCGACCAGGAGATCACCGATACCTGGGAAGCGGGCTTCAAAGCGCGGGCCTGGAACGACCGCGTCAGCCTTGACGGTGCCCTCTACCGCACGGACGTCGACGGGCAGCACTACTTCGTGTTCGTGGGTGAGGTTGGTGCGCAGGTGCTGGTCGGCATCGATGAGGTGCGCCTGATGGGCGGCGAGCTGGCGGCGACCGCGCACCTCGCGGACGGGTTCGACGCGTATGCCTCCGTCGGCGTCACCGATAGCGAGATCAAGGCCTATGCGCTGAATCCCGCGGCCATCGGCAACAAGGCGCCGTACGTCCCCGACGTTACGTTCAACGCTGGCCTGCAGTACCGCTCGGCGCCAGTTTGGCAGGGGTTCGGACTGTTCGCCCGCGCTGACTACCGGCACGTCGGTGAGCAGTACTGGGATCCGGAGAACTCGACCGACCGCTCGCCGCTCGACCTGGTGGACCTGCGTTTTGGCTTCGAGAACGAGGAGTCCGGCTGGAGCCTGATCGGCACCTGGGAAAACGTGCTTGACGAGGTCTACAACGACGAGTTCGTGCTCGGCGGCTTTGCACAAGCCGCTCCGCCGGTCACCTGGCGCGTCGATCTGCGGAAGAGCTTCTAAGCATGATGGCGGGCCTCAAACGTCGCGCCGCGACTGACGTCGGCGGCACGTTCACCGACCTCGCGTGGTGCGACGTCGACCCGCAAACCGGTCGCTGCTCGGAGGTGCGCGTCGCCAAAGTCGATACCACGCCGCCTGATTTCGATCGCGGCGTGCTGCACACGCTGGAAAAGGCCGACGTCGATCCGCAGGCGCTGGACTTCTTCGCGCACGGGTCGACCGTCGTGATCAACGCCCTCACCGAACGCAAGGGCGTGAAGACCGGCCTCATCACGACCGAAGGCTTCCGCGACGTCATCGAAATCGCGCGCGGCAACCGTCCCGACCTGTTCAACTTCAACTTCCGCAAACCGCCGCCGATCGTCGACAGGAACCTGCGGGCGGAGCTGCCGGAGCGGGCGAACTACCGCGGGGAGATCACGCGGCCGGTGGACCTTGGCGGGCTCGACGGCATCCTGCGGCACTTTCGCGACGAGGGCGTGGAGGCGATCGCCATCGTTTTCCTGCACGCCTACCTCGCGCCGGAGAACGAGATCCGGGCCAAGCAGGCCGTGCAGGAAGCCTGGCCCGAGGTCTCCGTCCTGGCTTCCCACGAGGTCAGCCGCGAATGGCGGGAGTACGAGCGCACCAGCACGACCGCGCTATCGGCCTACGTGCACCCGATCGCGAAGAGCTACATCGAGCGCCTCGAGCACACGCTGCGCCATCGCGGATTTGGCGGCCGGCTGTACATGATGCAGTCGAACGGCGGGATCTTGAGCGATACCGCGGCCAAGCAGAACCCCGTGGCGATGGTCGAATCCGGGCCGGCGAGCGGTGTCTATGCCGCCGCCTGGCTCGGCCGCGCCATTGGCGAGCGCAACCTCATCGTGCTCGATATCGGCGGTACGACGGCAAAATGCGCGCTGGTCGAGAACGGCGAGGTCAGGATCTCGACGCGTTATTACATCGAGAAGACACCGCAATCCCCGGGGTACCCGATCCAGACACCGGTGACGGAGATCGTGGAGATCGGCAACGGCGGCGGCTCCATCGCCTGGATCGACGACGGTGGCAAGCTGCACGTAGGACCGCAGTCCGCCGGCGCCGTTCCGGGACCGGCGGCTTACGGGCGCGGCGGCGAACAGGCGACAACCACCGACGCGAACCTCCTGCTCGGGCGGATCGACCCGGAAAGCTTCGTCGGCGGCGAAGTGAAGCCGGACTGGAAGGCCGTGGAGCACGCGTTCCTGCCGCTTGCCGGCCACTTCGACATTCCCGTCAAGAGCGCCGCCCGCGGGGTGCTGCGAATTGCGAACGCCAATATGATCAATGCGCTCAGGCTGGTCTCGACCAACAAGGGCCACGACCCGCGCGACTTTGCCCTGATCGCGTTCGGCGGCGGCGGTGCGATGCATGCCGTCGACCTCGCGCGCGAGCTCAAGGTCCGCAAAGTCATCGTGCCCGTCAACTCGGCCGTGTTCTCCGCCTGGGGCATGCTGGTGACGGACCTGCGCCGCGACTACCTGCAAACGAACCTCACCGAGCTCGCGCCCGAAGCGCGCGACGAGATCGGCAAGACGTTCGTGGACATGCAGCGCCAGGCGCGTGTCGATTTTGCCGCAGACGACAAAGAACAGGTAACGGACCTCGTATTCGGCCATTTCGCGGATATGCGCTACCTCGGCCAGGAGCACACGGTCAAGGTGGAGCTGCAGCTCGACGACGGGCAGATCGACATCGATGCGGTGCTGGAGGCTTTCCACGCCGCCCACGAGCAGCACTACACCTACCGCCTCGACACCCCGGTCGAGATCGTCAACTTTCACCTCGTCGCCACCGCTTGCGTCGACAAGCCGGAGCTCGCAAAAAAGCCGGTGACCGGCGCATCGCTCGAAGACGCACTCCTCGGCCATCGCACCGTCGATTTCGACCAGGCAGGCGAAGCGGAGGCGGCCATCTATGACGGTCTCGCTCTCGAGCCCGGTATGTCGCTGGACGGTCCCGCCGTGGTACAGGAACCCTCGGTGACCCTCGTGGTGCCTCCGGGACTGGCAGTGCAGATGGACGAGTTCGGCAACTACCACATCGACATGCACCCCGGAGAATGACAGATGCAGGGCGATCCGTTCACGCGTGAAATCATCAAGGATGCGCTCGTCGCCGTCGGCACGGAGATGTTCGATGCGATGATCCGCACGTCGATGAGCCCGATCATCTACGAGACCACCGATTTCGCGGTCGGCGCCACGGATGCGGCCGGGAACCTGCTCGCGCAGGGTAACGGCGTAACGGCTTTCCTCGCGACGCTGGATACCGCGGTGCAGAGCACCCTCGAGCACCACGGCAGCAACGTGCACCCCGGCGACATCTTCATCACCAACACGCCGTACGAAGGCGGCGGCACGCACCTTTCCGACGTCGTCATCGTCTACCCGGTGTTCCACGGTGAGCACCTGCTGGCCTGGACGGTCAACAAGGCGCACTGGACCGAGGTCGGCGGCTCGTACCCGGGCAGCGTCTCGACGCTGTCCACCGAGATTTTCCAGGAGGGGCTGCACTTTAGGTTCCTGAAGCTCTGCGACCGCGGGCGCATGAACGAGGCGCTGGTAGGGATCATCCGGGCGAACGTCAGGTTGCCCGATAGCACGCTCGGCGACATGTACGCCGGCATCGCAGCCTGCAAGGTCGGCGCGAAGCGCATCCTCGAGTTGGCCGGGAAGTACGGCGAGGCCAGCGTGCTGGACGCGATGGAGGACCTGCTCGATTACGGGGAGCGCATGACGCGGGTGGAGCTTGCGCGCCTCCCGAAGGGTACCTTCGAGGCAGAGGACGTGGTGGAGGAGGACGGGCTCGGGAACGGGCCGTTCACGGTGCGGGTAAAGGTCACGATCACCGACGAGCGCATGATCGCCGATTTTTCCGGCACCGATCCGCAGGCGCCCGGGCCCGTCAACTGCAGCTACACGGGGCTCGTCACCGGTGCCCGCTGCGCCTTCAAGGCGGTTACCAACACCGAGATACCGGCCAACGGCGGCTGCTTCCGCGCGCTGGAAGTGCGCTGCCCCCCGGGCACCCTGGTCTCGGCGGAATCGCCCGCCCCGGTGTCGATCTACTACGAGGGGCTGCTCGCGGCCATCGAAGTGATGTGGAAGGCCCTGGCCGCTGCCGTGCCCGACAGGCTGCCCGCCGGGCACCAGCGCACCGTGGGCGCAACCTTCATCTCGGGACTGCATCCGGATACCGGCAAGCTGTTCGTCATGGGCGAGCCGCTGCTGGGCGGCTGGGGTGCCTCCGAAGGACGGGATGGCGACAACGGGCAGTTCTGCTGCGCCAATGGCGAAACGTTCAACATCCCGATCGAGCTGGCCGAGAGCCGGTATGGCTTCGAGATCGACCGCTACGCGTTCCACGACGAAGACGGCGGCGAGGGTTGTTTCCGCGGCGGCAAGGGAGTCGTCCTCGACTATCGTATAACGGCCGAGGAAGCCTGGCTCACCTATTCCGCGACGCGCACCGCGAGCCGTCCCTGGGGCATGGCGGGCGGGCGCGAGGGCTCGATCAACGAGGCGTGGCACCTGAAGCAGAACGGCGAGCGCGTTCGTTACACCATGGCGACGGCGGTGCGCGGCGAGCGCGGCGACGTCTTCCGCCTGGTCTCGGCAACCGGCGGAGGTTTCGGCCAGCCGGCGAAGCGGCCTCGCGAGAAGGTGCTCGCCGATCTCAAAAACGGCTACATCACGGCTGCACAGGCGAAGCGCTACTACGGCGTCGCCGACACCGGCTGAACGCAGCTCCTGAAGAGTAAGCGGGAGCATGAGTGTAGGAGGCGTGTGGACGAACACCTACGGCTCCGTCATGAAGCTGCAGCAGCGGGTCGGAGGCACGGTGACGGGGACGTACCGATCCTCGACCGGCTCCACGGGAGAGTACTACGTCGTCGGCCTGGTGGCTGCCGGGGATCCGACGCCCGAGCTCGGGCAGTGCGTTTCGCTTGCCATCTACTGGCGTTCGTTCACAGGGAGCAAGGGCGATCCGAGCTGGCACTGGGTATCGGGCCTTAGCGGGCAGCTCGACGTCAGCGGGGCAGAACCGACGCTCTACCTGATGCACGCTATGGTGGCGACCTGCGACTTTCCCGGGCTGGCCACCGCGGGAACCTGGGTCGACAAGCTGAGCTACACGCCGAAGAACGATGCCACGCCAGGCAGCGCACCGGAACTCGCGATCGAACAGGCAGTAGCCAGCGCCGATCCGATCAGCGGACTTTGGGATTGCCGCGAGGATCCGAGCCTGCGGCTCGAACTGGCGCTCAGCAATCCCGCATCGGGCTACGTCACCGGCAACTGGTACACGGCGACGGAGCAGGCGCCCGCGCTTGGTTTTACCGACGTGGATGCGCTGTCCGGGGGCATTCCGCGCCAGGGCCTTGCCATCGCCATCGGCACGGACGCCGCGGGCCGCTGCCGGTCGATGGCCGGCAGCCTCGAGCTTTCGAGCAAGGTGCTCACGTTGACGGCGTTCACCAGCCGGGGGACGGCGGGCGATGCCATCTATACGCAAACAACCACGGCGCAGCTCACGTTCACCAGGAGTTCAGAGGCACTCATGGCGCTTCCGTTCGTTCTGCCGTAACTCAGCGGATCGAAAATCGGCCGCACTTGCCCGGGATTTCGTCTATAAGTGGGAAGCCACTGGCGCAACCCGAATCGGGAGGCCCTGTGAACCTGGTCTTCAGTGGTGATCACATGGTCCAGGTCTATCTGCACGAGGTTCCGCCCGGGCGCGACCGGCTGCAGGCTGCCACCGTACTCGCGCAACACGCGCTGGCACGTCTCGAATAGTCTTGATTCACCGCGCTAGCGTCGCGGGAAGTTGACTACCCCGGGAGCCGGGCCCGGGGCAATCTCGAGGTCGCGGAGATCGCGCCTGCGCGTCTCGCGGCCATACACCGCGATCAGCAGCAGCGACACCGCCGCCGGCGCTCCGATCATGACCGCCGCGACGGAGAAGCCCGGCAGGATGCCCACCACGTTCAGGCCCTGCGCCAGCAGCCCCCCGATCTTGCTGCAGGCCGCGATCCAGCCCGTCGTGCGGCCGCGAATCCGGACCGGGAAATTCTCCGCCGTGTAGGGAAGCAGGATGGAGATGACGCCGCAGGAGCCGACGATGACCGCCGTCAAGGGCAGCAGTGGCCGCGCCAGCCCCGCCGCGCTGCTGTCCTGGAACGCGAGCCCCGCCAGGCCGGCCAGCATGACGCCGGTCATCAGCATGAGCGTCCACTTGGTGCTCCAGCGGCTGTAGAGCACCGCGCAGATGACGATGGTCGGCGCGGCCAGCAGGGTGGACTTCGCGATCAGCGCGCTGGATGCGCCGACGCTGCGGCCTTCCGCGACCAGCGTGGACGGCAGCCATAGCAGCAACCCGAAGTTGACCAGTCCCCAGGCGAGAGCCGCGAGCGTGAGCGCGGCCGCCACCCCGAGGAGGTGATGGCCGGTAAGCACCGCCGGCACGCCGGGCGCCTCCCGCTCCGGCGCCGGCGGCGCGACCCGCGGTGCCGCGCCGAAGCGCGCGAGCACGGCTCTTGCCTCGTCGGCGCGGCCGACGCGCTGCAGGAAGCGCGCCGATTCGGGCAGCAGCGGGCTGAACGCAATCAGCGCGAGGCCGGTCGGCAGGTTGAGGAACCACATGATGCGCCAGCCGAAATACGGCTGCAGCAAGGCGGACAGCCAGCTCGCCGCAAAGTACCCGCCGACGGCGCCGATGCCACCCACCAACACGAGGCTCCAGCCGCGGTGGCGCGTGGGCATGATCTCCGCGAGCAGGGCGTACGCCACAGGCAGCATGCCGCCCGCCGCGGCGCCCATGAGGAAGCACATACCGACGTTCCACCAGAATCCCGGCATCGCGCCGCAGATGGACGTGCCGATGAACATGACGGACGACAGCAGGATGGCGGCGCGCCGGCCGTAGATGTCGGCCAGCCACCCCCACAGGAAAGACCCGAGCACGGTGCCGGCCAGCGCCGAGAGCGGGAGCCACGCGACCAGCACCTCGCTGACACCGTACTCCGCACGCATGCCCGGGGTAACGAACCCCAGGCTCGCGGGTTTCATGATGTCGACGATGAGCGCGATCGCGAGCAGGGCCGCCATGCCCCAGTGCGCTTTGGTCAGCGGGGCGTCCTCGGGCGGAGGAATCGTCTCGAGTTCCGCGCGCGCGCGGCGTACCGGCAAGCCCGGCGGCAGCAATCCATAGCCCGCCAGGGCGATACCCGCCACGATCGCGGCCATGCCCCACAGCATACCGGCGTCCATCGGCATGCCGGCCAGTACGAAGCCCGAGTCACGCGCCATCAGGAACATCGGCAGGTGCAGGACCACGCCGGCGGTGACGAGGAGGCAGCCGAGCCAGAATGAAGGGGCGTTGCGCCCGTGCTGGAGTAGTCGCATCGCAGGGTCGGGAGAGTTGCCGGCGCCAGTCCCTATGATAGCGTTACCACCCGCAGCCCGCGAGCGGCGGCAACGTTGTCCGGGGCAACGCCGTACCGGGTGTGGACCGGCTTACTCCGGTGCTTTAAGAGCCGCCTCGAAGGGCGACGCGGGAAGGCCCTCGCGGTTGTACAGGTTCGCGCGAACCGGGTTGTCCGCCCACGCGTAGCGCACCGCGACGGGATCCGGAACCTCTGCACTGGAAACGACGACGGTGTCGCCGTCGATCACGGCACGCGCCCACCGCCAGTCGCCGTCGCGGCCGGCAATGGCAAAACCCTGCAGGTCCCCGCCGCGGGCTTCGAGTCCGCTGCCCGTGTGATCGAAGCGGACGACCAGGCGGCCGTCGTTTGCGTGCAGCGAGCGGAACAGCGGTCCCGAAGACACGAGATCGCGCTCGCCGTAGGCGAGCTCGCGCGCTACCCGGGCAAGGCGTTCGCCGATGGCCTTCTTCTCCGCGGGATGCAGGTCGTTCCACTCACCAACGTCGATCGCGACGGCCATCCCGGTAGCGGGCACCGAGAGTGCATGGCGCTGCGCTTCGCGCAGGCTCGCCCACGCGCTCTCGCCGGGCTCGGGCGAGGCCGCAAGGAAATTCGGGAGCTGCACGAACAGGAACGGGGAATCGCCTTGCCCCCACTGCCGGCGCCAATCGCGAATCATCGCGGGAAACAGCCGCCGGTATTCCGCGGCGCGGCCGACGTTCGATTCGCCCTGGTACCAGATCACGCCCTTGATGGTCATGCTCGTGAGCGGCGCCAGCATCGCGTTGTAAAACCCGAGCGGCTGGTGCCAAAGCACGAAGCTCGGTGCCGCCAACGGCTCGACAGCCGACCCGATCCGGTAGCGCCATTCGCCGGACAGGTCGATCCGCTCCGCTCCGATGCGCAGCTCGTACGGTTTGTCCGTGATGAAGCCGCCGTTGCCACGCTGGTTGACGACGCGCACGGCGATGACATTGCGGCCCTCGCGCAGCACGCCGGCTGGAATGCGGTAGCGGCGCGGGGGGTACTCGTAAGTCGTCGCGCCCACCTCGACACCGTTCACCCAGGTCACGTCGGCGTCCACGATGCGGCCGAGCTCGAGCGCGGCATCCTGCCCCGCGAGCGTGCCGGGAAGCACGATCTCGCGCCTGAACCAGACCGCACCGTCGAGGCCATCCAGCGGCGTGCCTGCCCACAGTCCCGGCACACGAAGCGTCTCCCAGCTTCGGTCATCGTGGTCCGGGTGAGACCACGGCGCGTCGCCGGCAAGCCCCGCGTCGTTCCCGGCGACGCGCGCTTCCCAGCCTGCATGCGCACGCCGGTCGGCGTCGAGCAGCGACTGCAGGTACCCGGCGTCGCGCAAACGGCGCGCGGCCTCGAGGTGCGCCGGGAAATTTTGCAGCGCTGCCTCGCTCATCCAGCCTTCCACCGTGGTGCCGCCGTAGTTGCTGCTCAGGATGCCGATCGGCACGCCGTAGCGCTGGTGCAGGTCGCGCGCGAAAAACCAGGCGACAGCGGAAAAATCGAGCACCGTTTGCGGCGTGGACGCCACCCATTCTCCCTCATCGAAATCCGCGTGCGGCGCGACGAAATCGTAACCGCGAGGCACGTCGAACTGGCGGATGAGCGGATAATCGGCGGATGCGACGTCGGCCGCGAAGCGGCCCCGCACCCGCTGCATGGAAAGCTCCATGTTCGACTGGCCGGAGGCGACCCACACGTCGCCGAACCAGACGTCGCTCACTTGCACAGTATTGTCGCCCTCGATCGTCAGCACGTGCGGCCCGCCGGCCGGCTGCGCCGGCGCGAGCAATTGCCAGCGGCCCGCGTCCGCCACGGTGGTGCCAACGCGCCGGTCGTCGAGCCAGACGGCGATCGCCTCACCGTCCCGGGCCAGGCCCCAGATCGAGACTTCGGCGTCCCGCTGCAACACGACCCCGTCGGAGAGCAGGCGCGGCAGGCGCACATCGGCGTACGCCGGTGCCGCGAGCAAGAAACACAGAAGGAAGAGCTTTGGTATGCGACCCGTGAGCGGCCGGTCGACCGGCCGCAACCTGCGCCGCAGCGCTTTGCCGAAGGCCTGCAGGTACGTCCCCACGGCAGCCTCCGGCGTGCCGGCGGGCCGCAACGGAGTGTTACGACTGCCGGGCAACGTTCACGCGGCGCGGCGGCGCATCCGACTGCCGGCGAATCAGCTTGAAATCCAGCAGGACGTGCTGCGCCTGCTGCGGGTTGCCGTCGCGCTGTGCGCGAATCTTCTGCACCAGCAGCTCGACAGCAGCACCGGCGAGCTCGACGATGGGCTGCCGGATGGTCGTCAGCTCCGGCCAGATCGTCACGGCAAGGTTCGTGTCATCGAAACCGCAGACGGTGAGGTCGCCCGGCACGTCGAGGCCGCGCCGGTGGGCAACCGCCACCGTTGCCGCGGCCATGTCGTCGTTGCTCGCGAAGATTGCCGTCGGCATCGGGTCGAGGCCTAAGAGCCGGTCGGCGGCATCGAGCCCGGAGCGGTACGTGAACAGCCCCTGCTCCTGCAGCTCTGCCGGCGCCGGCAGTCCGGCCTCGCGCAGCGCCTCGCGGTAGCCGGCGAGCCGGCGCTCGCTCGCGAGCTGGTTAGGGTGGCCGATGATGAAGCCGATCCGCTTGTGGCCAAGCGAGAGGATGTGGCGCGTCATCGTGAGCGCGGCCTCGAAATCGTCGATGCTGACGGCCGACACGTTGTCGCGAGTGGAGCTCGAAGTGACGATCACCGCCGGTGTGTCCGTCGTCTCCAGCACGCCGAGGATCTGCGGGGAATCGGCCAGCGGCGGTGCCAGCAGCACGCCGTCCACGCCACCCGTGCGCAGCCGGCGCAGCGCGTCCTCGGCGTCATCGCCTTCACTGCATTTCTCGACGATGAACTGCACATTGAGAGCACGCGACTTCTCGAGGCTGCCAACCAGGAACTCGCTCAAATAAGCGGCGCTGGGATTGGTGAACAGCAGCGCAATGTGGACCTGGGTGGCACCCGCGAGGCTGCGCGCCGCCTCGTTGGGCGCGTATCCGAGCTCGGCGATGGCCGCGTCGACGAGCTCCCGGGTTTCCTGCCGGACGTTCGATTCGTTGTTGATCACGCGCGACACGGTCATCGGCGACACCCCGGCGCGGCGGGCGACGTCGCTGATGGTTGGCGCACTGCGCCGCCGGCGTGACCTACGCTTGACTGGCTCACTCACGACCGCGCCCGTCCCCTCCGGAATTTTCCATGCCGCGCCGCGCCGTGCGGCCGCGGAAACACCTGGGCATGATACTGTGTTTCCAGCCTCGGGGATTCGGCAGGCTCTGCGTGCGATGCGCTCAAAAGCGCTGCATGTAGTCGTTGACCACGTTTTCCAGCCACTCCTGCCGGCCGCTGATCTGCTCGGGCTCGCCGTTCTCCATGGCCCAGCCCGCCAGGTCGGCGAGCGTGGTCTTGCCAGCTTCGAAATCCCGGCCGCGGCCCTTATCGAAGCTCGCGTATCGCTGCTCGCGAAAAGCGGGCAGCGGTGAGCGCGTGAGCAGCTCGTGCGCGATCACGAGGCCTCGTGCGAACGTGTCCATGCCCCCGATGTGCGCCATGAACATGTCCTCCAGGTCCGTCGATTCGCGGCGCACCTTGGCATCGAAATTCAGCCCACCGGTCTCGAACCCGCCGTTGCCGAGCACTACCATCATCGCCTGCACGGCGTCGTAGAGGTCGGTCGGGAACTGGTCGGTATCCCAGCCGTTCCGGGCATTGCCGCGGTTTGCATCGATCGAGCCCAGCAGGCCGGCATCGGCACACATCTGCAATTCGTGCGCGAAGGAATGGCCCGCGAGGGTCGCGTGGTTGGCCTCGACGTTGACCTTGAAATCGGTATCCAGGCCGTAATGACGCAGGAAGCCGATCACGGTCTGGGCATCCGCGTCGTACTGGTGGTACATCGGCTCCATCGGCTTCGGCTCGACGAGGAAAGTGCCCTCGAAGCCGATGGAACGCCCGTAGTCGCGCGCCATGGAAAGGAACATCGCCAGGTGGTCGAGCTCGCGCTTCGTCGCGGTGTTGAACAGGTACGCATACCCCTCGCGCCCGCCCCAGAAGACATAGTTGCGGCCGCCGAGCTCGACCGTCGCGTCGAGCGCCGCCTTCACCTGCGCCCCGGCATGCGTGACCACCGCAAAATCCGGGTTGGTCGCCGCGCCGTTCATGTACCGCGGATGTGAGAACAGGTTCGCCGTGCCCCACAGTAGCTGCACGCCGGTATCCGCCTGGCAGGCTTTCGCGCGCTCGACCATGTGCCTCAGGTACTGTTCGCTCTCGGCCACGGTCCTGCCTTCCGGCGCCAGGTCGCGATCGTGGAAACAGTAGAACGGCACGCCGAGCTTTGAGAAGAACTCGAAGGCCGCGTCCATCTTCTGCTCGGCCCGGGCGAGCGGATCGCCCGGTGCTTTCCAGGGTCGCGAGTGCGTCCCGGGCCCGAAAGGGTCGGCGCCTTCGGCGCAGAACGTGTGCCAGTAGCAGACGGCAAAGCGCAAGTGCTCCTTCAGCGTCTTGCCGCCCACGATGCGTTGCGCGTCGTAGGCCTTGAACGCGAGCGGGTTGTCGGATTCCGGTCCCTCGTACGGGATTTTCGAGATGCCGGGGAAGTATTCCCGTTCCCCGGTCCAGCTATCGTCGGTCATTGCGTTTCCTGTGAGTAAAGTGGGGTGACCTGCGCGACGGCGCGCCGGTACGCGCCGTAGTGCCGGTCGTAACAATCCGCTGTCGCCGCCTGCGGCTCAGTGCTCGCGGCCGGGTCGGGATCGAGATGGCTGCTGACGACCGCCGCCACGGCGGCAGAGGCATCCCGCTGCCGCTCGAGCGACCACAGGGCCTGCAGGGCCGCACCGAAACACGCGCCTTCGGTTTGCCGGAGCACGGTGACCGGCCGCCGGCACACGTCGGCAACGATCTGCCGCCATGCGGCGCTGTTCGCGCCACCGCCGGTCAGCACGATTGCGCTGCCGCTCGCGCCGAGCTCGGCCAGGCGTTCGAGGCCGTAACGCAACGCGAAGGTCGCGCCCTCTACCGCGGACCGCAGCAGGTGCTGCGGCGTGCAGTTTTGCGAGGAAAGGCCCAGCAGGCAGCCTTTGCCCCGCGGCAGGTTGGGCGTGCGCTCGCCGTCGAAGAACGGCAACGTGACGAGGCCATCGGCCCCGGGCGCGACGGATGCGATCTCGCGATCGAGGTCACGGGCCGGGATGCCGATGAGCGCGCCAATGCGCTCGATGCCGAGCGTGCAGTTCATGGTGCAGACGAGCGGCAGCCAGCCGCCCGTGGAGCCGCAGAACGCGGCTATTTCGCCCGCCGCGTCGACGACCGGCGCATCCGCGTGGGAGAAGATCGTACCTGAGCTGCCGAGGCTCATCGTCAGCGCGCCGGCGGTGACGTTGCCGGTGCCGATCGCGGCCATCATGTTGTCCCCGCCCCCGGTCGCGACCGGCACACCGGCCGGCAGGCCGTACCTTTCGGCCGCCTCCCGGGTGGTCTCGCCGATGAACTCGCCGGCGTCGACGAGCGGCGGCAGGCAGGCCGCGAGGTCCCGCTCCGGGTCGATCGCGTCGAGCAGCGCTTCGCTCCAGCGGCGACTGCGCACGTCAAGAAAGCCGGTGCCGGAGGCATCGCCGTATTCCATGCAGGCGCGCCCCGTCAGGACCCGGTTCAGGTAATCATGGGGCAGCAGGATGTCCGCGAGCCGCGCGTAGAGCTCCGGGTGCACGTCCCTCAGCCAGCGCACTTTCGAAGCCGTGTAGCCGACGAGCACCGGGTTGCCGGCGAGCTCGATGCAGCGCGCGCGCCCGCCGCAGGCGCGCTCGATCGCGTCGGCCTCGCGTTGTGTCGAGGTGTCGCACCACAGCTTGACCGGGGCAAGGACTTCGCCGTCGGAACCGAGCGGCACGAAGCCGTGCTGCTGCCCCGACACCCCGATCGCGACTACGCTGTCGCGGACCGGGCCGGGTACTTGCCGCAGGCAACGGGCCAGCGCTGCGGTCCACCATTCGGCGCGCTGCTCAGCGCTGCCGTCCGGGCGCCGTTCGAGCCCGAGCGGCGCGGCGGCGTTTGCCACGACCTCGCGCGCTTCGAAGTCGTAGAACAGGACCTTCAGGCTCTGCGTGCCGAGATCGATACCGAGCACCGTCTGCCCGGATGCTGCCCGGCTCACGGCCATCGCCTCGCCCGCCGTGCCTCGCGCCGAGCCATGGCGTCGCTCATTGCGCTTTCCCGGAAGCCGCCACCAGCGGCTCGTCACCCTTCACCGTGAGCACCACGCTCTCGACGTCGACGGAGTTGGGCCCGGTCATGATGACGAACTCGCCGGGCTCCACGACCTCGCGCATGTTCGCGTCCCAGAGCCGGAAATCGCGTGGACCGAGCGTGAACGTCACCGTCCGGCGCTCGCCCGGCGCGAGCGTCACCCGCTCGAAGCCGCGCAGCTCTTTCACCGGCTGCGTCACCGAGCTCACGCGATCGCGGATATAGAGCTGCACGGTCTCGTCGCCCGCGCGCTCGCCCGTGTTCGCGACTTCGACCCGCACGTCGACCGTGCCGTCCGTGGCGATCGAGTCGGCCGAGAGCTCGGGCTTCGAGAGCTCGAAGGTGGTGTAGCTCAGGCCCCAGCCGAACGGGAACAGGGGCTCGCTGCTTGCAAAAAGGTAGCCGCGGCGCGCGGACGGCTTGTGGTTGTAGAACATCGGGAGCTGCCCCACCTCGCGCGGGATGGTGACCGGCAGCTTGCCACCCGGGTTCACGTCGCCGAACAGCACGTCGGCCATGGCCGTCCCGCCCTGCTCTCCCAGGTACCAGCCCTCGAGCAGCGCGTTCGCCTGCTCCGCGACCTGGACGGTGGCAAGCGGACGGCCGTTGATGAGGATGACCACGATCGGGAGGCCGAGAGCATGCAGGGCGTCGAACAGCTCCTGCTGCTGGCCGACGAGCGCGAGGCTCGTGCGATCGCCCAGGTGGGTCGCGGCCCAGCCCTCCCGGCTGGTCTGCTCGTTGCCGCCGATGGCGAGCAGGATCACGTCCGCACCGCGCGCGACCTCGACGGCCTCGCGAATCAGGCGCCGGTTCTCCTCCGGGTCGGCGAGCGTCACCTCGTCGGCCCACCAGTCGTCGTTGTCGGTAATCTTCACGCCTTTCGCGAACACCACCTCGGCGCGGTCGCCGACGTAGGTTCGCACCCCCTCGAGTATCGAGACGGTGACCGGCGGAATGCCGAAGTAGCCGCCGAGCCGCGCGACGTCCGCGTTAGGGCCGATGACGGCGATCGTGTCGAGCCCTCCGTCCAGGTCGAGCGGCAGCACGCCGTCGTTCCCGAGCAGCACGATCGAGCGCTCTGCCGCGCGCCGCGCGAGGGCACGCGCTTCCTCGTTGTTCGTGACGCTTTCGGCAGCCTCCGGGTCCGCGTAGGGATCCTCGAACAACCCGGCGCGGAACTTGACCTCCAGCAGGCGCCGGACGGCCCGATCGATGTCGGATTCCGCAACGAGCCCGGCGTCGAGTGCCGCGGGCAGGTGCGCGAAGCCCCGCCCGTCCGGCAGGTCGACGTCGACTCCCGCGCGCAGCGCCGCGGCCGCGGCGGGCGCCATGTCGGCGAACACGTGATGCAGGTCGATGAGCTGCTCGATGGCGTAGTAGTCGCTGACGACCATGCCGTCGTAACCCCACTCGCCGCGCAGGACGTCGTTCAGCAGCCAGGAATTGACATGGCTAGGCACGCCATCGATCTCGTTGTAGGACGGCATGACGGCGCGAATGTCCGTCTCCCGAACCACGGCGCGGAAAGGCGGGAAAAAGTTTTCGCGCAGCTCGCGCTCGGCGATCGGCGCGGGCCCGACGTTGGTGCCGCTGGCAGGCTGGCCGTGACCGGTCATGTGCTTCAGCGTCGCGAACACCTTGCGCGGCCCGAGCGTGTCGATCTCGCCGGCGCCCTGCAGTCCCTCGACCGCGGCGACGGCCATACGCCCAACAAGGTACGGATCCTCGCCGAAAGTTTCCTCGATTCGTCCCCAGCGCGGGTCGCGCGCGATATCGACCACGGGCGACAGCACGAGGTGCACGCCGCGGGCGCGGATCTCGCGCGCGATGACGCTGTTGATCTCGCGCACGAGACCCGGGTCCCAGGACGAGGCCATCGCGATCGCCTGGGGAAAGCTCGTCGCGCCGACGGCGGCGTAACCGTGCAGGCCTTCCTCGTGGAAGAGCACCGGAATCCGCAAGCGGGTGTCCTCGACGGCGAAGCGCTGGATCGCGTTCACGAGGGCCACCGTCTCGCGGATGCTGCGCCACGGCGCGACGCGCGGCGACGCGGGGCCGCGCGCGTCGTTCGGCCGGGCGAACCCGCCGAAGCCGCCGGGGTAGAGCGCGCGCGCCCGCTCGGGGTCGAAGCGCAGCTCGTCGTCGAACAGCTCGACCTTGCTGTCCCACACGGTGCGGAGCTGCGCGATCTTCTCGTCCATGTTCATCCGCGCGAGCAGGTCCTCGACCCGAGCCTCGACCGGCGCCGACGCGTCCCGGTACACCGCCTCGGCCGCGGTCGCCGGCGCACCCGGGACGATGGCCGCGCAAACGGCCGCGAGCGCCAACACGCTCCGGGTGGGCGGCGCAGCGCGCCGGCTGTTGGGCTGGCAGATCGACGTTCGGCACACGGCAAATCCCCTTCTTTCGGATGGCTCCCGGGCTCCCGGCAAGCTTGACAACGGCGCGGATGGTAGCGATACCATGCGCTAGCTGCCGGCCGCGTGTCAACACCGATCGGCCCCGCGGGAGACGGCGGCGAACGATCGCCAATCGGCGGGGTCGAGCACGCGATTGCCAGGACCAACCACGCGCCCCGGCGCGCTCACCGGAGGGAAAGACCGTGCCTCATTGGCGATGCGCCCGCCTCCTGCCCGTCATGCTTGCCCTGCTCGCCGGGTACCCCGCGGCGGCCGAGGACGGCTACGATCTCTGGCTGCGGCACGCGCCGCTCGGCGACGCCTTGCGGGAGCGGCTGGCGGGCTCGGTCACAGGGATAGTCGCCCCCGCCGAGCCCTCACCGACGCTCAGAACCGCCCGCGACGAACTGCGCGCAGGCCTGGCGGAGCTGCTGGGGCGCGACGTGCCGCTCGTCGATCGGCCCGCCGCCGGCACGATCGTCCTCGGCACCCCGGCGAGCTCCGAATTCGTGCGCCGCCAGTCCCTGCCCTTGCCGGCGCTGGGCGACGAAGGCTATGTGCTCAGGGCTACCGAGGTTGCGGGGGACCCCGTCACGCTCGTCGCCGCGAATCGCGACGTCGGGGTGCTCTACGGGGTATTCGCGCTCCTGCGCGAGCTCGAGACCGGCGGCACTCTCGCCGGCATCGATGTCGTGAGTGCGCCGCGGATCGAGCGAAGGGTCCTGGACCACTGGGACAACCTCGATCGCACGGTCGAGCGCGGGTACGCCGGGCAGTCGCTCTGGAACTGGTGGCGCCTCCCGGGACACCTGGACCCGCGCTACCGCGACTACGCCCGCGCGAACGCATCGCTCGGCATCAACGGCACGGTGCTCAACAACGTCAACGCGGACGCGCTCGCCTTGAGCTCGCGTTATATCGAAAAAGCGGCGGCGCTCGCGGACGTGTTCCGGCCGTGGGGCATTCGCGTGTACCTGTCGGCGCGCTTCTCCGCGCCGATCGAGCTCGGCGGCCTGGATACCGCGGACCCGCTCGACGGGCGGGTGCGCGCGTGGTGGCGGGCCAAGGCGGACGAGATCTATGCGGCGATCCCGGATTTCGGCGGCTTCCTGGTCAAGGCGAACTCCGAAGGCCAGCCCGGGCCGCAGGACTACGGGCGCCGTCACGCCGACGGCGCGAACCTGCTGGCGGAGGCGCTGGCACCTCACGGGGGCATCGTGATGTGGCGAGCTTTCGTGTACTCCTCCGCCGATTCCGGCGATCGCGCGAAGCAGGCGTACGACGAGTTCGTGCCGCTCGATGGCGAGTTTGCCGGCAACGTGCTGCTGCAGGTCAAGAACGGACCCATCGACTTCCAGCCCCGCGAGCCGTTCCACCCCTTGTTCGGCGCGATGCCGGAAACGCCGCTCATGCTGGAGCTCCAGGTCACGAAGGAGTACCTGGGGTTCGCCACGCACCTCGTGTATCTCGGCACGCTGTTCGAGGAGGTGCTGCAGGCGGATACGCTGGTGCAGGGAGAAGGCTCGACCGTCGCGCGCGTCATCGACGGCAGCCTGCACGGGTACCCGGTCACCGGCATCGCGGGCGTCGCCAACATCGGCAGCGATCGCGACTGGACCGGCTCGCCGTTCAACCAGGCGAACTGGTATGCGTTCGGGCGTTTGGCCTGGGACCCCGGGCTCCCGGCCCGCAGGGTCGCCGGCGAATGGCTGCGCATGACCTACTCGCGCGATCCGCGATTCGTCGAGCCGGCGCTGCGGATCATGCTCCGTTCGCGCGAGGCCGCCGTCAGCTACATGACGCCGCTCGGGCTCGCTCACCTCATGGGCACCGGGCATCATTACGGGCCCGCGCCGTGGGTCTCGCAGCTCGAACAGCCCGCATGGAACCCGGCCTATTACCATCGCGCCGATGAGGACGGCATCGGTTTCGACCGCACGGCAACGGGCAGCAACGCGGTGGCCCAGTACGCACCGCCGCTGGCGCGCCGCTTCGGCAGCGTGGAGCGCGTGCCGCCCGAGCTGCTGCTCTGGTTCCATCGCGTATCCTGGGATCACGTGATGCCGTCCGGCCGCACGCTGTGGGAGGAGCTGGTCGCCCGCTACGACGGCGGGGTCGCGCAGGTCGAGCGGATGCAGGCTACGTGGGCCTCACTCGAAGCTTACGTGGATGCGGAGCGTTTCCGGAAAACAGCGGACTTCCTGGCCATCCAGCTCGACGAAGCCCGCTGGTGGCGGGATGCATGCCTCGCCTTTTTCCACGAAGTCTCCGGCCGCCCGTTTCCCGAAGGCGTTCGTCCCCCGGCGCATCCCCTGGCTTACTACCAAAGCCTCGAATTCCCCAACGCTCCCGGCCACTGATCGGGCTACAGCGCACGGGTGCTTTTGCGAACCACGAGCCGGTGCGGCAGGAACTGGCGCATCGTCTCGGGTTGCTTGCCGTCGATCAGGTCGATGAGGACGGTGGCGCAGGTGGCGCCGATCTCCTCGACCGGCTGCGCTACCGTCGTCAGCGACGGGGTGAAGTACCGGGCGAACGGGATGTCGTCGAACCCGATGACGGACATGTCGTCGGGCACGTGGAAGCCGTGCTGCCTGAGTGCGTACATGCAGCCGAGCGCAATCTCGTCGCTGAAGCAGAAGACGGCGGTTGGCCGTGTCTTCTGCAAGAGCAGCCGTTCGGTCGCGCTCTCGCCGCACTGCAACGTGTATTCGCCGTACACGACCAGGTTGTCGTCGATAGCCAGTGCCGCCTGCTCCATGGCTCGGCGAAAACCCGCGAGGCGATCCTTGCTGCTGGTGCTCTGCATATCGCCGGTGATTACGGCGATATGGCGGTGGCCGTAGCGAATGAGGTGATTGGTCGCGTCGATCGCCGCCTGCACGTCGTCGATGGACACGCTCGGAAACGCGTCGGAGCCGGTGAATTCGCTGCCGCTGACCATCGGTGGCAGCTCACCCGGCGCAACGCGCTTCGGATCGACATCGAATGGAATGCGGTGCGACATCAGGATGATGCCATCCGCCTGCCGCGAGCGAGTCATGGCAGCGAACTCCCGTTCGCGCTCCGGCGAACCTTGCGTGTCGCCGAGCAGCACGGAATAGCCGCGGCTGTGCGCCACCTTCTCGATCGCCTTGATGATGCCGGAGTTGTAGCTGTCGGCCACGTCGGGAATGATCGCGACGATGTTCCCGGAGCGCGCCGTGCGCAGGCTGACCGCGAGGTTGTTCGGCGTATAGCCGACCGCTTCCGCCGCCGCCAGCACCTTCTTGCGCGTGCCGTCGGAAACCCGGCCCGGGTTTCGCAGCGCGTGCGACACCGTGGCGATCGAGACGCCTGCGCGCGCGGCGATCTCCCTGATGCCGACCTTGGCCATGTCATACCGTCCGCTTGTAACCGGCGCCCGCCGATCACCGGCGCGCCTGCATGCTGTTGCCTGGCCTGGATGTCTCGCTGATAGCACTGAATCGGTGAGGCATCCCGGCTCGCGTCAGGATTACCTAACGCACTGAGTTAAAAGGCATCTTACCTTTTACGGACGGGACTGTAAAACGTTTTACGTGGCGCGACCGGCCAGTGTCGGGGAAAGGCGCGTCAGGGCCCGGTTTCGATGAAACTGTTGATGCTGAGGCGCCCGGTGCGCGGGTCGGAATCGGGGATGAAAGCGCGGCCGATGCAGCCGGAATGCAGGGAATTTCCCCGGTAGATCAACAGCCGGTTGTAGACGCCGTCCTGTCGGTTGATTTGCTCGAATAACGGCGTATCGCCATCGATATAACCCGGAGCGGGCGCATCGCGGCCCTGCAACTCCTCGTGGAGCGACTGCAGGTACACGTCCTTGCGCGACGCATCCACGTATTCGAAGCCGGTCTTCCGGTGCCGGTAGAACGCCGTGCCGCCGTGCGCTTCCCGGAAGAGATAGTGGATGGACGCCAGGCCGTCGCGTTTCACGAAATCGAAGTGCGGAATGCGCTGCGCCATGACGAGCTGCCCCGGCGGGGTCGTCACCAGGGAATAGTGGCACATCGAGAACCTCAATACGGTCGTGTCGAGCTGGAAAAAATCCAGGAGGAGCTGCTGCAGGTCGTTCAGGAAGAAGCGCTGGTAGGATCTCGGGGCTTTTGCCCGAAGGCCTGGAAAGTAGCGGCCCCCTGGCGCAAAGTGCTTCGGAAGCGCGCGCCTTACGAGCTCGTCCGGGTCCTTGACGAAGTTGTCGATGACCAGCAGCGGCGCCCGCTCCTTGCCGATGGTGCACTTCTGCACGTCGATACCAGGACTCGCTTCCATGTGACGATGGCGCGCTGGTCGTCCGCTGCCGTCAGCGGCCTGTCCCGGACTTGCAATAGCGCTCGATGAAGTCCTCGTGCCGCGGCAGCTTTGCCACCGCCTGGTCGATGGATGCTTTGAGCCCCCGGAGCAAATCCGCAATCTCGCTGTCACTCATGGTGCGCGCCAGGTGATGGTAGCGCTGCGGCACGATCCCCTGCCCCAGCATGACCTGGGTCCAGGAATCTACCCGGAACAGCTCGCTGTCTGCCTGGAAAGCGTGGGCATTCTCCCGGAACAACGCGATGCGATGTGCCAGCGTCGCCGGAATGTCCATGCCACGGCAATGGCGCCAGAACGGTTCGTCCCGCTCGGTGGCGTGGTAATGCAGCACGATAAAGTCGCGAATCTTCTCGATCTCGTCCTTCGCCAGCTCGTTGTACTGGTCGATGAGGGATTGGGTGGACCCTTCGAACGGGAAGAGCTGCATCAGCCGCACGATCCCCATCATGATCAGGTGAATGCTGGTCGATTCGAGCGGCTCGACGAACCCGCTGGCCAATCCGAGCGCCACCACGTTCTTGTTCCAGACCTTGAGGCGGCGCCCGGTACGGAACTTGATGACGCGCGGTTCGTTGATCGTTTTGCTCTCCATGCTCTCCAGGAGCATGGAGCCGGCCTCGTCGTCCGACATGTAGCGGCTGCAAAACACCATGCCGTTGCCCACGCGGTGTTGCAGCGGAATCTGCCAGCGCCAGCCGGCGTGATGCGCGATAGCCCGGACGTACAGCGCCGCCGGACCGGTCTTCTCCGTCTGCACGGCGACGGCGCTGTCGCAGGGAAGCCAATGCGACCAGTCCTCATACCCCGTATGCAGGGCCTGCTCGATCAGCAGCCCCCGGAAGCCGGTGCAGTCGATGAACAGGTCGCCTTCGATGACCGTGCCGGACTCCAGCACCAGGGATTCAATGCACCCGGACTCCGGGTGCTGGATGACCTTCGCGATTTTCCCCTCGACGCGCCGGGTCCCGTATCCCTCACTGAAGCGGCGCAGGAATTGCGCGTACAGGCCGGCGTCGATGTGGTACGCGAAATTGATGGTGGCATCCGGCGCCGTGGCGAACCGCCCGGCCTGCGCCGCCTGCAGCTCGTAACAGTAATCGCCGATCCCGCCTTCGATACCCGCTTCCCGCCCGCGCAGCCAGAAATGCTGGAAGTCGCATAACCACGATTCTTTCCCGTTCTTGCCGAAGGAATGGATGTACGTGTCGCCCGGCTGTGTCCAGTTCTCGAACAGGATACCAAGCTTGAAGGTAGCCTCGGTCGCGCGCATGAACGCCTGCTCGTCGATACGCAACAGCTTGTGGAACACCCGCATCGGGGGGATGGTGGCCTCGCCGACACCGACCGTGCCGATTGCCTCCGACTCGACCAGCGTGATGTCGAGCACGTCGCCCAGCTTGCTCGAAAGCGCCGCGGCCGCGATCCAGCCGGCGGTCCCTCCGCCGGCGATGACGACCTTTGTCGATTTGGGTGCGTTCACGCCGCTCGTCCGGAAATCCCGCTCACCTGTTCAACTTGTTGAGCAGTTCCGCGCGCAGCCGGCGCGCCTTGATCTCGTCGATCGGCCCCAGCTCTCCCCGGGCATGCTCCGGCAGGTGCTCGCGAGGCCGCTCCGGCGGGCCGAAAATGTAGTAATCGAATACCTGCCGCCACGCCTGTCTTTCGTTCTCCGGCCGGTCGCGCAGGCTCAGGATAGCGTGCTTCAGCACGTTCATCGGCGTGCCCATGAACTTCGGCGAAACATTCCACCAGTAGTTGATCATGACGTTGAACGGCGCGAACGCCTCCACCTGGTGCCACCACATGCTCGGATAAAAAAGCCCGTCCCCGGGCTCCAGGTCGGCCACCTGCGCGGCCGCGATCGCCTCGCGGAAGCGTGGGTACTTCCCGAAATCCGGCCTCGCGAAATTCACCATGCTGACGGCCTGCCCGCCCGGGGTCGGGTCGAGCGGGCCGGGGTAGAGATTGGCGATCTGCTCCGGCGGGAACAACGTGTAGCGCCGCGGACCGACGGCACAGCAGACGAAGTTGTTCGGCGCATCGTAATGCGCGGAGGCAACGGAACGGTTACCGATCCAGATGCTGGCCAGGGGAGCATTGCCCGAAAACATCGGGTGATCGAAGCCGAGGTCGTTCTCCGTCCGTAAGCCCGGCAGGCAGGCGTCTATCGTCGTCGACCCGACGTAGATCGACGGCGGCTCGGAGTCGTCCAGGTGCTGCTCGATCGACGAGAGCACCTCGTCCAGCGGCGAACGACGGCTCGTAAAATTGAGCCCCGAGAAGTCGTCCTTGTAGAAATACCGCCCGCCGATCGCCGCAGCCCCGTAATAGGCCCCAACCGTCCTGCCATTGTGAAACGACTTCAGGTAGGCGATCGCATCGGCGGCCGACCTCCGGCCAGCCTCGACCAGCGGCCAGTTCCGGACCAGGCCTTTGAGGACGACGGGCTCGCAGGCGTCCACCAGCGCCTGCCAGGGTATCGCCCCCGGGTCGCAGTCCTCTCGCACCTTCGTGCGCCGATCCGTGATTGCGGGCGTGCTCGTCATGATGCCTGCCGCGGCGGCATGCGCCGGTTCTGCATGCCGATCAGTTTCCGGATATTGCCGAGCGACGCCAGGATCAGGAAAGCGCCTTGCAGGAATCCGGCCCTGTTCAGCCGCTCGAGCGAGTCGCCATCGAGCTCCGCAAGCCTGTCCTGGCTGATGGTATGGAAACCCTCGAGGACGTACTTCACATCCGCATGCACTTCGATCTCGATGTTGGCCGGCTCGATCAATCCGTGCTCCTCGAACGCCCCGAACATCATCCGGCCCAGCGCCAGCCCTTCCTGGATGGCTCTGAGGACGGTCGCAATGTGCTGCAGGTACGGACTGTTGCCGCCGTGCTCCAGGAACAGCGGCTCGCCCTCGGTTTCGTTGACGCGGGGATCGTCCAGGTCGACATGGATGACCGGCTCGCGGCGCTCTTCGCCGTCGACCTGCTGCCGCTGGAAACCGATCAGGAACGGTCCACGGGCAACGATCACCGGCACGTAGTGGGCGTTCCACCGGCCCGCCTCCAGGAAAAGGTTCTCACCCTGGCGGAGGCCCAGCAGCGCCATGGCATGCCAGGCCTCCCCGTCCTTGCGCAGGAGAATCGGGTACTCGCGCTGGATGTCGCCGAACTCGGTCGGAAACGTCAGGACAGCATGAACGTCGTCCCCGAAATCGGCCGAATGCCGGGTGATGACCTTAAGGTCCCTGTGCTCGATGTTGTTCAGCAGAACGTGACGGGGCATTTGATGCCTGCCGGGCGCCGATGAATGGAGAGCCGGGCCACTCCGGATTCTACCTGCTCGCGCCCAAAGGAAAAGGCCGCCTCGACAGCGGCCATTTCCTGCGGGCAGCGGGATTCCGTGTTCGCGGAACGACGCCGGTGCTCCTGCCTCACTCGAAGCTGTAACGAACCCCGACCTGGTAGCGCGGCCCGAGGTCCTGCAGGTACCACAGCATCCTCTCGGAGCGCCCGTAGTGGCGGATGTCCTCCCCGGTGATGTTCAGGGCTTCGACGGACGCTGAAAGGTTCTCGTTGAAGATATACGCGAAGCTGGCGTCCAGCTGCTGGTATTCGTCGACGAACACCGGGTTGTTGGAGTTGCCTTTGTTGGTTTCCCTGAGATACGCGTCCCGCCAGTTCCACGCGATGCGGGCTTGCATGGTCTCGTTCTCGTATATCGCGACGAGGTTTGCCGTATCGCTCAATCCGGTGAGCGCGAACTGCTCCTCCGCCGGATCGGCCAGCACGTCGAACCCAATGTCGCCTTCGACAACCGTGTAATTGGCCAGCAGCCCGAACCCGGTGTCGCCAAAGAAGTGCTGCACGTTGAACTCCGCACCGTAGATCTGCGCTTCCTTGTTGTTGACCGGGGTGGCCGTCCGGAAGATCATGATCGGATCGTCGGCGTTCGGCTGGAGATCGAACTGGGTGGCCACGGAAACCGCAAAGGTGGCATCGACGGTACTGCCGTTCTGGACGAAATCGGCCGCCCCGTTCGGGAACGCTTGCGGGTTGTCGAGCACCGCCATCATGACGAACAGCGAGGTATCGTCCACGGCCACGCCCATCCCCTCCAGGGCAGCAGCGGCGGCAGCGACTCGGGGCCCGTTGGTCTGGTCCCTTACACCGAAATGCGACTCGTCGATTTGCTCGGTACCGATGAAGTTGCTGACCCGCTTTTCGAAAATACCCACGGATGCGTAACTGGCATCGTCGTAATACCACTCGAGCGACAGATCGAGGTTGTCGGACTCCAGCGGCACGAGCTGCGGATTCGATGCATCGGCCGTCGGCATAGTACCGAGAAAAGTCGAACCTACCGTTCCGAAATTGCCCACGGTCGCGGCCAGGTCGGTGTATCCCGCCCTGGCAATGGTCTTGCTGTACGAGAACCGGGTCTTGAGATCGTCACGCAGTACGAGGTCGAAGTCGAAGCTCGGCAGCACGTGATCGTAGTGCGTTGCTTCCGAAACGGGCGTTTTGTCCTGCGCCTCGATGGTCCGGAAATCGTTGTTGTCCTCCCAAAGCAGGTACAGCGGGGCGCGCATTCTCGAGAGCGAGGAAACGTCCGTTCGCTCGTAGCGCACGCCCGCGCGCAGATGCGTGGCCATCCCGCCCAGTTCCCCGTCCATGGACAACTGGAAGTACCCCGCCCACGTGTCTTCCTCGATGACGTTGTCGGTGGTGAAGTTCGGCTCGTAGGCAAACACGTAACCGTTCTCGGGCGTGGCGTAGGTATCGATCGCCCACTGCATGAGCGCTGCCACGTCGTTCGTCCTGACACCGAACTGCTGTGCGTCGGGAATATCGTAATCGTCGAAGTGCGCGGCCAGGTTGAACTCGTGGAGCATGCCGTCGGGGATGCTGCCCGGGTCGGACACGCCCCAGTTGCCGAACGTCATCTGTCGGTTCGATTGCTGCTGGAGCGTCTCCATGGCACGCGATTCCACACCGAAATCGATGCGTCCCTGGTCGAGGAAGAGCGATCCGTCGAGCCTGAGCTGGGTAATTTCGGTCTCTTGTGCGGCGTACCAGATCCTGCCGATCTGGGTGCCGAAGTCGTCCAGGTCCCACTGGCCGTTGCCGTTGGTATTCCCGTCATTGATGGTGCTGGACACGCTTGGAAGGTCGCCACTGAAATCCGCCGTCTGGCTCGCGTGGATGGGAGCAGCAATGCTCATGGCCAGCTCGCCGGCGTTCGCCGGTGCATCAGGGACGCTTTCCAACGTGGAATTGTGCGCGTCAAAGCTGAACGACAGGGTGTCGCTGGCGTCCCAGGCGAGGTTGAACCCGATCGAATCGAGCGTATTCACCTGTTCTCGCAGCTGCTGTTCGAAGCCGTTGTCCTTCGCGTCGAGGGTTTCCGCATAGATGAGGGGCGCCGCGACGGGTCCGTCGTCGAACATGACCCGGGTAGCGGAGGTGCCGTTGGCGAACCAGAACGTGGCCTCGCCCCGATGCTCCTGCAGGTAGTTTTCCGCGTACAGGTAGTCGAGCGTGGCCGTTACGTTCTCGACGGGGCGATACTGCAGCGTGAGCAGGCCGTTGGTGCGCTCGCGGTGCCGGTCGGAATAGCTGTAGCGCACGTCGTTCGGGCGGCCGTACAACTGGCCGACCTCGGGCGGGTTGTCGACCGAGGCGCCCGTGGTCACGAACGAGTACAGGCTGTCGAGCGGATTCGCCGGCCACCTGCCGATGTTCCAGTCGTTCACCGAAGCGCCCGCGGCTCCGGAATCCCGCTCCTGGTAGCTGGCCGACAGGGTGACACCGAACTTCTGGTCGTCATCCGTCCAGCTGAAGATGCCGGACAACTCGGGGGTGGTGCCGCTGTCGATTTCGTCGGTCGTGTCGTTTACCGCCTTGATGCCGAGGCTGCCGTGGAGGCCCGGGTTCTGCAGCGGCTTCGCGGTGACGATGTTGAGAGTGGCGCCGATGCCGCCGGTCGTGAAATCAGCTCGCCCGGTCTTGTAGACCTCGACCCCTTGCACGCTTTCCGAGGCGAGATTCGCGAAGTCGAATGCCCGGGTGGCATCGCCGTTCGTGCCGCCCGCGCCGCTGCCGCCGCCGAACACGCCGCCCGCCGGCATCATCCGGCCATTCAGCGTGACGATGTTGTTGATCGCGCCGAAGCCGCGAACCGTCACCTCCGAGCCCTCGCCGTTCACCCGGCTGATGGAGACGCCCGAGATGCGCTGCAGGGATTCGGCAAGATTGGTATCGGGAAACTTGCCGATATCCTCGGCGGTGATCGCGTCGACGACACCCGTCGAAGAACGCTTGATGTTCATCGACGTTTGCAGGCTTCCGCGGATGCCGGTGACGACGATCGTGTCGAGAGCCGAGTCCCGGCTCGGGTTTCGGCTCTCCTCATCGTCCTGGGCGAGTGCTGCGTCGGCCGCGCCGATCAAGAGTGCGGCGCTCACGGCGGCAGCAATGGGATTCACCTTCAACTTGCCATTCGCAATCATGGAACGTACCCCCTGTGGCTTCGATCCAGCATGCGGAACAGGCGTGCTCGTTGCGGGTGCCCCGCCGCCGATCTGAATCTAACTCCTGCTGCGAGCCTGCCCATCGGGGCAGGTGGATGTCGCGTCACGGACGGCAGTCCCTGGCGGGTCCGCTAAACGTTTTACATCATCTGCTCGCCCGCAGTCTTTGTCAACCCGTGAATGGTAGCGTTAGCAATTTCTATTGCCATTTGGTTGTGGACTGCCTCTGCATCGTCATGGTAGCGAAACCATAGTAGCCGACTCGATCCACTTTCGCGAGCATCGTACGGCAGGCCGAGGGCCGCCGGCGCTACGGGCCACCGCGAACCGACCTGCTTTTCCTCTCATAAACAGTTGACGCATCGCATGTAAAACGTTTAGCATCGTGAATCGTTCCTGCCCCTGGCGGGGCGGCCGGCGCCGCCGGCGGACGTGCGGTTCGCATCCGGTATGCTCCGCCAAAAAACGCAAACAACACGGCTTCTGGGAGCCACCCGACCGTGGATCAGGCCAGACAACTCGGCACCATCGATCTCACCATCATCGGGCTGTACCTGCTCGGCACCGTGGCGATCGGGCTCTACCTCAAGCGCAGGGCCGCGCAAAACCTGCGCTCCTACTATCAAGGCGGCCGCAAGCTGCCGTGGTACATGCTGAGCCTGTCGAACGCGTCGGGCATGTTCGACATTTCCGGGACGATGTGGCTGGTGGCGCTTTGCTTCGTCTACGGGCTGAAGAGCATCTGGATCCCGTGGCTGTGGCCGGTGTTCAACCAGGTCTTCCTCGCCGCGTTTCTCTCGGCCTGGCTGCGCCGCTCGAACGTGCTCACGGGCGCGGAATGGATACAGACGCGCTTCGGGTACGACCGCGGCGCGCAGCTTTCGCACATCGTGGTGGTGCTGTTCGCCGTCATCAGTGTGATGGGTTTTCTCGCCTACGGTTTCATCGGCATCGGCAAGTTCATGGAGATTTTCATCCCGTGGGAAGCTGTCTCGGCGTACCTGCCGTTCCAGGTGCCGCCCGCGTACGTGCCCCACCTGTACGGCGTGTTCTTCACTGCGATCGCTACGTTTTACGTCGTGCTGGGCGGTATGTGGAGCATCGTCTGGGCGGACGTCCTGCAGTTCACGATCATGGCCGCGGCCTCGGTCACGATCGCCGCGATCGCGATGCTGAACGTGGCGCCGGAGGCGCTGCAGGCTGCGACGCCTGCCGGCTGGGCCAGCCCCTTCTTCGGCTGGACACTCGGCATCGACTGGGACGGCATCATCAATGAGGTCAACGACAAGATCCTGTCGGACGGCTATACGCTCTTCAGTATTTTCTTCGCGATGATGCTGTTCAAAGGCGTGCTGGTCAGCCTCGCCGGCCCCGCGCCGAACTACGACATGCAGAAGATCCTCGCGACACGCTCGCCCCGCGAGGCGGCACTGATGAGCGGCTTCGTCTCCATCGTGCTGAACCCGATTCGCTACCTCATGATCGCCGGTTTCGCGGTGCTGGCGATCGTCCACTACCGGGATCTCGACCTGGTGTCGGGAGGCCGCATCGATTTCGAGAGCATCCTGCCCGCCGCCATGTTGCAATTCGCGCCGGCCGGTATGCTGGGCCTGCTGCTCGCCGGCCTGCTGGCGGCCTTCATGGGCACCTTTGCGGCCACGCTCAACGCCGCATCCGCCTATCTCGTGAACGACCTTTACCGCCGCTACCTCGATCCGCAGGCCAGCCAGCGGCGCCTGGTCCGCGCGAGCTACCTCGTATGCACCCTGGCGGTCGTCGTCAGCACGGCTATCGGCTGGTTCGTTGAAAGCATCAACAGTGTCCTGCTGTGGCTGGTTGCCGGTTTGTGGGGCGGTTACGCGGCGGCCAACGTGCTGAAGTGGTACTGGTGGCGCCTGAACGGCATGGGGTACTTCTGCGGCATGCTTACCGGCATCGTGGGCGCGCTCGCGCTCCCACCGCTATTCGGCGGATTGTTCGACGGCACTACGCCGGACGTGCTGCCGCTTTACCTCTTCCCGCTGCTGCTCCTCGTCTCCACGCTCGCCTGCGTGCTTGCGAGTTACCTGAGCAAGCCGCAGGACAGCCAGGTTCTCAAGTCGTTTTACCGCAGCGTCCGCCCGTGGGGGTTCTGGGGCCCGGTCCACCGGCAGGTCGTCGCCGAAGACCCGGGCTTTCGTGCAAACACGAACTTCCGGCGCGACATGTTCAACGTCGTCATCGGCATCATTGCCCAGACCTGCCTGGTTGCGGCGCCGATCTTCCTCGTCATTCGCGAGAACAGTTCGCTCATCGCCACGCTCGTGACCTTCGGCGTGTCGGCGGCCATCCTGAAGCGAACCTGGTACGACCGGCTGCCGGACGCGCCGGGCGATGTCGTCGAGCCGCCGGAAACCGGGAACCGGGCCTACCATGCCGCTTGACGGAAAAAAGGACAGCCTGCGGTACGGCCGGTTCGACGACGTGCAGCGCGAGTACGTTGTAACGGACCCGCACACCCCGCACCCGTGGATCAACTATCTCGGCTCGCGCGAGTTTTTTTCGCTGATTTCGCACACCGCCGGCGGTTACTGCTTTTACCGGGACGCACGGTTCCGGCGGCTGACGCGCTACCGGTACAACAACGTGCCCCTCGACGACGGCGGCCGATACTTCTACATCCAGGACGGCGACACGGTCTGGTCACCGGGCTGGAAGCCATGCCGCACCACGCTCGACGCTTACGAATGCCGCCATGGACTCGGATATACGCAGATCACCGGCGAGCGCAACGAGCTGCGGGCCGCGGTGCTGTTCACGGTGCCGCTGGAGGAGAACCTCGAGCTGCATTGGCTGCGTATCGAAAACCTGTCGGACCGGCATCGCCGGGTGCGCATCTTCTCCCTCATCGAGTGGTGCCTGTGGAACGCGGAAGACGACATGACGAACTTCCAGCGCAACCTGTCCACGGGGGAAGTCGAGGTCGACGGTTCCGTCATTTACCACAAGACTGGCTTCCGCGAGCGCCGCAACCACTACGCCTGGTACGGCGTGAATCACGCGCTGAGCGGCTTCGATACCTGCCGCAACACCTTCCTCGGTCCCTACAACGGGTTCGACCGGCCCGCGGCGGTGCTGCGCGGCCGGGCGGCGAACTCCCTGGCGCACGGCTGGCCGCCGATCGCCTCGCACTGCATCGAGCTCGAGCTACGGCCCGGCGAGAGCCGCGAGCTCGTGTTCCAGCTCGGCTACGCCGAGCTGCCGGAAGCGAACAAGTGGAGCGAACCAGGCACAATCAACAAGGCACCTGCACGCGCGTGCCTGGAGCGCTACGCCAACGGTGCCGCCGTGCAGGCGGCGCTCGATGCGCTCGGGAAGCACTGGGACGAGCTGCTCGCGCGCTTTCGCCTGCGATCGGGGGAGGCGCGGCTGGACCGGATGGTCAACATCTGGAACCCGTACCAGTGCATGGTGACTTTCAACCTGTCCCGCAGCGCTTCGTACTTCGAGGCCGGCATCGGCCGCGGCATGGGATTCCGCGATTCCAACCAGGACCTGCTCGGGGCCGTGCACCTGGCGCCGGCGCGGGCGCGCGCACGGGTGCTGGATCTCGCTGCCACCCAGTTCGAAAACGGTGCCGTATATCACCAGTACCAGCCGCTTACCAAGCGTGGCAACTCGGGCGCCGGTGACAACTTCAATGACGACCCGCTCTGGCTGATCCAGTCCACCGCCGCCTATGTGAAAGAAACCGGTGATTTCAGCATCCTTGGCGAGCCGGTGCCTTTCGCCCACGACGAAACGCGCACCGGCAGCCTGCTCGATCACCTGAAAGCTTCGTTCGACCGGGTGGCGAACCGCCTCGGACCGCACGGCCTGCCGCTGATCGGGCGCGCCGACTGGAACGATTGCCTGAACCTCAACTCCCACTCCAGGAACCCGGACGAGTCCTTCCAGACGGCGGGCGACGGCGAAGGTGACGTGGCCGAGTCCGTGCTGATCGCCGCCATGTTCGTTTATTACGGTCGGGAGTACGCCGAGCTCTGCCGGCGGACCGGGCTCGCGAAGGAAGCTGAACGTGCCGAGGCCGCCGTCGGCCGCATGATCGCGGCGATCGACGCCTCCGCCTGGGACGGCGACTGGTTCCTGCGTGCGTACGACGCGAACGGCAACAAGGTCGGCAGCCGCAGCAACGAGGAAGGCCGGATTTTCATCGAGCCGCAGGGGTTCGCCGCCATGGCCGGCATCGGCCGCGACGACGGACGGCTGGAAACAGCGCTCGATTCGGTAGCCGAGCTCCTCGGTTGCGACCACGGGCTCGCCCTGACCTGGCCTGCTTACACCCGCTATCGCCCGGAGTACGGCGAGATTACGAGCTATCCGCCGGGGATGAAGGAGAACGGCGGCATCTTCTGCCACAACAATCCCTGGATCGTCATCGGCGAGACAGTCCTCGGGCGCGGCGACCGCGCTTTCGAGTATTACCGCCGGATCGCGCCCGCGTTCCAGGAACAGGTCACGTTGCGCAAGCTGGAGCCATACGTCTACGCACAGGTCATCGCGGGCAAGGAGGCAGCGCGGCCGGGCGAAGCGAGGAATTCATGGCTGACCGGCACGGCTGCCTGGAACTGGCACGCCATCACCGAGCACATCCTCGGGATCAAGCCGGACCACGACGGCCTCCGGATCGACCCGTGCATCCCGGCGGACTGGAAGGAGTATCGCGTGACCCGCAAGTTCCGCGGCGCCACGTTCGAAATCCGCGTCCGCAATCCCGAAGGCGTGCACAAAGGCGTGAGTTCGCTCTCCGTCGACGGCACGAAGCTCTCCGGCGACCTGGTCACGACCTGGTCGCCGGGCGCTGTGCACCGGGTCGATGTGATCATGGGGCTGGAAGTGCGCGCGCGCATGGCCTGAGACAACTGCCGCGCTGCGTCGCTCGAGAGGTTGGGTGGCGCGGCATCGAGATCAAAAAAAACCGGAGATTTCTCGCCTATGTCTGGACTCGACTGGTTCGTTATTTTTCTGTACTTCGTCCTGATCGGTGTGGTCGCATGGTGGTACGGCCGTCACCAGAAGGACAGCGTCGATTACTTCCTTGCGGGACGCAATGCCGGTTTCATCGCGATCGGCGCCTCGATCTTCACCTCGAACATCGGCTCCGAGCACATCGTCGGACTCTCCGGCCAGGGCGCCGCCAGCGGCATGGCCATGGCGCATTGGGAGCTGCACGCCTGGATCCTGATCCTGCTGGCCGGACTTTTCGTGCCTTTCTATTACAAGGCAGGCGTGCAGACCATCCCCGAGTTCCTGGAGCGCCGGTTCAACGCGAGCGCACGCACGGTCCTGTCCGTCGTGTCCCTGGTGGCCTACATCTTCACGAAAGTCAGTGTCACGGTTTACGCGGGTGCGATCGTTTTCCAGGCGCTGCTGCCCGACACGTTCGGGTCTCCGGACAACGCATTCTGGGTCGGGGCTTTCACCACCGTCATCCTGACGGGCATCTACACTGTGTTCGGCGGCATGCGGGCGATCATGGCGACGGCGACGCCCCAGGCGGCGATCATTCTTTTCGGCGCCGCGTTGATTACCTGCGTCGGCTTGCTGGAGCTCGGAAACGGCGGGCTCGTCGCCGGCTGGGGCGAGCTGGTCGCGACCGTGCGCACCAACGCCGACCAGTTCGCGCTCTGGCGCCCGCTGGGCGATCCCGACTTTCCGTGGCTCGGCGTGCTGATCGCCTCGCCCATCGTCGGTATCTGGTACTGGTGCACGGACCAGTACATCGTGCAGCGCGCGCTATCCGCGAAAGATCTCGCAACGGCGCGGCGCGGAGCCTTGTTCGGCGGCTTACTCAAGGTCTGGCCGGTGCTGATTTTCCTCGTTCCCGGCATGATCGGCTGGGCCCTGCACCAGAACGGGCTGATCCAGTTGCCGATGCACACGGTCGACGGCGTCACGAGCATTGCCGGCGACACCGTATTCCCGACGCTGGTAGCCGAGCTCCTGCCGTCGGGCTTGCGCGGCCTGATCGTCGCCTGCCTGCTCGCGGCCCTGATGAGCTCGCTCGCCTCGCTCTTCAACTCGAGCGCGGCGCTGTTCACCGTGGACATTTATGGGCAGCTCCGCCCGGGCAAGCCGCCGAAGCACCTGCTGATGGTCGGTCGCATCGCGACGGCCGTCGTCGTCGCCCTCGGCATGCTGTGGATACCGGTAATGAAAATGGTTTCCGGGGGTGGGCTCTATGTCTATCTCCAGAGCGTGCAGGGTTACCTCGCGCCGCCGATCACGGCGGTTTTCCTGCTCGGTTTGTTCTGGAAACGCCTGAACGCCACCGGCGCGATGTGGGCGCTTGTCGGCGGCTTCCTGCTCGGCATGTTCAAGCTGACCTGCCAGACCCTGTTCGGATTCGGCGAGGGCAAGATCGCGAGCCCGGCTGTTCTCGCGGCGATCGGCGATTTCAACTTCTTGTACGCCACGGGCATCCTGTTCGTTGCCGCCGCAGTCCTGATGGTCGTGGGCTCGCTCGCCAGCGCGCCACCGCCGCCGGAGAGGGTCGACGGGCTCACCTACAGGTCCATCCACGCGAAGTACGGGCCGGAGATCCGCGCGAGCTGGAATACCGGCAACAAGCTGATGGCCGGCGCGATCCTGGTACTCGTTGCCTCGATGTACCTGTACTTCAGCTTCTGGCTGAACCCGTAGGCGTTCGCATCGCCTGCGCAAGTCGTGAACGGCGTCGTTTCGCCGGACTTGCGCAGGCAGCCGCCCCTGGCAGTTGGGAAGCCTTTACGGCCACACCCGACGAAACATCTCCGCGCGCCAGCAGGCTGGACGAGGACATACAATTGATCTTCCCGCAGCGTTTCGGATTTTACGATGACCGACTTCTCCTCGTTACAGGCGGACCACCGACCTGACGCGATACGCCACCGCCTCGCGGCTCCCTCCCGGCAAAGTTACCTGGCAGACGCGGTGCTGGGCGCGATCGACGGCTGCGTTACCACCCTGGCGATAGTTGCCGGCGCTGTCGGCGCGGGCTTCGATCCGGTGGTCGCCATCGTCCTCGGCCTGGCCAACCTGCTAGCCGACGGATTCAGCATGGCGATCAGCAACTACCAGAGCGGGCGAACGCGCGAACACCTGGTCGAAAGGACACGTCGTGAGGAACTCGATCACATCCACCGGGTTCCGCACGGCGAAAAGGAAGAGGTCCGCCAGATCTTCGCCGCCAAGGGGTTCAGCGGCGACACACTCGAGCATATCGTGGCGACGATAACGGCCGATCGGCAGCGATGGGTCGATACCATGCTCGTGGAGGAACATGGATTGGCGCTCGAGGGTCCGGACCCCTGGATCTCGGGGCTAACCACCTTTGCGGCCTTTGTCGCCGTCGGAATCGTCCCCTTGCTGCCCTTTCTTTTTCTCACGCATGCACCTGATCGTATATTCGCCGCCAGCGCGCTGTTATCGTTGACTGCATTCTTCCTGGTCGGCGTCATCAAGGGCCATCTACTGAAATATCGGCGATTGCGCTTCGGGCTGGAAACGATGCTGGCCGGGGGAGCCGCCGCGCTGGTGGCGTGGTCCGTGGGCGCAATACTCCGTGACCTCTACAACATCGTGTGACCCGCCGCGCGGGATCCGTTGAAGTCACGTTAATCATCGCTGACAAAGCGAAGGCTGCGAACCTCCGCCTTGTAGAACGGGAAGTAGTCATTGGTCCCGATGAAATTGCCGCCCTCGACACGGGTCGGCAGCATGTATCCGTCGAAGTCCCGAAAATCCGTGAGGTACCCGCCGAATGGCTGGACGCGGTATTCCTTGTCCGCGTTCGCATCGCTCCAGCGCGGAAGCATGACTGCCGTGGGTCGACCGTCCTCCGCCACGCTGATATCGACGGTCTGAACCATGCCGTCATAGGTTACGGTCGCGCGGATAGTGTCGGCGTCGACCGCTTGCCAGGTCGCCCCGTATTGGGGCAGCAAGGCTGCCGGCGTCCAGAACACCGCCTCCGCCACGACGCGGCCGAACGCTGCCCGGGCATGATCACGGGTTCCGCCCGCCCGCGCGACAGGGAAAACATTCATCAGCCAGAAGCGGCTCCATGATGCCCCGCGGTCGAAGCCGTCGGAACCAGACACCCGAAGTGCCCCGCGGCCGGCTTTGAGCTTCCAGACCAGGCCACCGGGCGGAGCCAGGAGTTGCTCTGCCCGCATCGGCAGGAAGTTGGGCTTGTGCCTGGTGCCCAGGGCGAATTCCCCGGCCATGCGAATCTCGACCGCGGTCCGGATTGGCGTGCCGGGCCGGATGAGGTACCGGAAGAAGCGCTGCACCGGCTCCGGGAGCCCGGCAACCATTGCCACGCTGAAATTGTCCGCGGGACGCCCCGCGTTGCGCACCAGCCGGACCCACACCCGCGTCGCATGCCGCCTGTCCAGCCAGTGCCACGCCAGCAGGCCGACGCCCAGGGCTACGCAAAGCAGTCCGATGACAATCCAGAATGTCAGCAAGCCGATTCCTGGTGCCTCCATCGACAACCGCCCGGCACGACCGTGACGCCACGGGCATGCGCGACCACTCGATACAGCGCAACCATGTTACCGGTTGGCCCGACGCTGCGCGCAACGACCGGGCCATTGCGCGTCGGCCGTCAGGTGTCATCCTCCAGCGGCAGCAGCGCCGGCGTGTCCATGTCCTCGAACTGATCGTGGTCCACGGCCCAGAAGAATGCTGCTACGGCACCCGCCAGGAGCAGCAGCGACAGCGGAATCATGACGAGCAGCACGTTCATGCCGCATGCACCTGCGGCACGACGTCCGCCGTGACGGTTTCCCGCACGTTCCGCCTGTCGCCGCCGCGGCCGATGCGCATCGCGTTCAATACGACGACCAGCGAGCTGGCAGACATTCCAAGCGCTGCCAGCCACGGCGGCACGAAGCCGAACGCCGCAAGCGGCACCGCCGCAAAATTGTAGGCGAGCGCCCAGCGCTGGTTCTGCTTCAGTATCCTGAGGGTCTCCTGCGCGATCCGGCGTGCAGGGGCGATGTTCGCAAGCTTGCCACCGGCCAGGACGATGTCGCTGCTGGCCTGTGCGAGCTCCGCGCCTTCCGCCAGCGCGACAGCGACGTCCGCGCCGCCGAGAACGGGCGCGTCGTTGACGCCGTCTCCGACGACGATCACGCGCGCGCCCTGCTTGCGCAGCGCCGCCAGGCGCGCCAGCTTGTCGGCCGGCAGCATGCGCGCGTGCCAGTCGTGGATGCCGAGCCGGGCCGCGGCCGCCGCGACCTTGCCGGGCGCGTCGCCGCTCGCGATCGACAGCTCGAGCCCCTGCTGCCGCAGCGCCTCCACCGCCTGGCGCGCGTCCGGACGCAGCCGCTCGCCCAGGTAAAACGCGGCAAGCACGCGGCTATCCTCCGCCAGCAGCACGGCGTTCTCGTCTCCCGGCGCGACCGGCCCGCCGTCGAGCGCAAAGTCCGGGCGTCCAAGCCGCAACTCCCGTGCGCCGACGATGCCGCGTACGCCGAGCCCGGCGCGCACCTCGACGTCGCGAGCCACTTCCGCGCACGGGCCGGCGTAAGCCGAGACGATGGCGCGCGCAGCGGGATGCCGGCTCTCACGCGCGAGCGAGGCGGCAAGCTTAAGCGCGGCATCCGCCGGAAGCGCCCGCCGCACCGCCACGCGATCCACGGTCAGCGTGGCGTCCGTGACCGTACCGGTCTTGTCGAGCACGACGTGCGTAGCACCGGCAAGCGCCTCGACCGCGTCGGGCTTCACGACCAGGACGCCGCGGCGCGCCAGCACCGCGAGCGCGCGCGTGACGGCCACCGGCACGGCAAGCGCGAATGCACAGGGGCAGGAGACGACGAGCACGGCGAGGGCCGCCGTGAAAGCGCGCGACGGATCGATGAACGACCACGTTGCCCCCGTCAGGAAGGTGAGCCCCAGCACGCGCATGACGAAGCGCGACGCGGCGCGCTCGCCGGCGCGCGCGAGCCGCGGGCGAGCCGCCTGGGCGCGGCCAACGAGCGCCGCGATGCCGGCGAGCACGGTGTCGTGACCGACGGCCGTGACCTCGATCTCCGCCGGACCTTCGACGAGCACGCCGCCGGCGACGAGCGACTCATGCCGGCGGCGCGGCACCGGCGCCGATTCACCGGAGAGCAGCGCCTCGTCGACCAGGCAACGTTCGTTCAGCAGGACGCCGTCCGCGGGGATCACGCTGCCCTCGGCGACGTGGACGCGGTCTCCGGGCGCAAGCTCCCGGATGCCAACGCGCTCGAGGCCGCCGTCCTCGCGGCGCCGCTCCGCGAACGGCGGAGTGAGCCGCGCCAGTGCGTCCGTGAGGTCGCCGGCCCTGTGGCGTGCCCGCATCTCGACGTAGCGGCCGATCAGCAGGAAGAACACGAACATCGACACGGATTCGAAATACACGTGCTGGCCGCCGCGCAGCGCTTCGACCAGGCTTGCCGCGTAGATGCCGGCGACCGCAATCGCAACCGGCACGTCCATGCCGGGCCGCCCGGCTTTCAGGGAGCGCACGGCGCCGGCAAAGAACGGGCGCGCCGCGTAGAACACCACCGGCGTCGCGACGAGGAACCCGAGCCAGCGGAACAGCTCGCGGGTCGCCAACTCGAGCGACCCCTCACCGCCGAGGTAGAGCACGGCGGCATACATCATGGCCTGCATGGCGCCGAATCCCGCGACCAGCAGGCGTTTGAGCGCGGCCCTCGATTCGTGCCGGCGGACATCGTCGAGCGCCGCCGCATCGAGGGGCAGCGCGCGGTAACCGGCACGCGACAGCGCCTCGAGAAGATGCGGCAGCGAGGTTTCGACCTCCTTCCAGACCAGGCGCCCGCGGCGCGAGGCGGCGTTGACCTGCACGCCGACGACTCCCGGCTCGGCCGAGAGCGCACGCTCGATGGCCAGCACGCAGTTCGCACAGCGCACGCCTTCGATCAGGAGCATCGCCTCGCGAGTGCCTGAACCGAGGTCGCGGATCACGTGACGGGCGAGCTGCGGCCGCCGCCACACGTCCGCTGCCGATCCGGAAGCGGCCATCGTCATCCCCGCGGCTGCGGCACGATCGTGCCGCTTGGCGGCGCGTGCGCGGCGGGCACGCGGAACACTCGCTCTTCGTCGACCGGGAGCGGCGTGTCCGCGTAACGCAGCGCCAGCGCGATCGTGAAGATGCAGCCCGCGACCGTCGCGGCGAGCAGCGCGACGCCCAACCACAGGACCGGCGATCGATACCACCGCTCGCCAGGGGCGCGCGTTGGTGCATTTCGGCCGGCCGCCGATGGGCGCTGCACCACCGAAGCCTCGATCGGCATCAAGCCGCTCTCGATCGACACTCTCCCGGGGATCATCGTTTCGACCACCGCGAGCGTGGCTTGCCCGCTTCACCGTTTGCGTGCAGCCAGGCGGCGATGGCGCGCGCTTCCTCGTCGCTGAGCCGTCCTCGCCAGGCCGGCATGGTGCCGCTGCGGCCGTCGCGAATGGATGCCATCACGCTGGCGATATCGCCGCCGTACAGCCAGGTACCGTCGCGCAGATTCGGCGCGCCGAGCACGGGCATGCCTTGCCCGTCGCGGCCGTGGCACCCCGCACACATCGTGGCGAAGCGTTCCCGGCCCGCCGCGACCCACTCCCGGGGTTCGTCGGCACCGCTCAGGCTGCGGACGTAAGCGGCGACCTCGAGAACGCCATCCGGCCCGAGCGTCGGCCCCCACGCCGGCATCGTGCCGTTGCGCCCGTCGAGGATGCTGGCGATGACCGTTTCGGGGGCGCCGCCGTAGAGCCAGTCGGCGTCGACCAGGTTCGGCGCACCGAGTGCCGTGTTGCCGAGCGCGTTGCTGCCGTGGCACGCGGCGCAGTTGTCGAGGTACAGGCGCCGACCGAAGGCAAGAACGGCCTGCTGGCGGGTCAGGTCGTCGAAGCGGTCGGACTGCAGCGCGAGCATGACGGCCTCGCGCCGTGCGTCGTTTGCCGCCGCCGCGCGCTCGTACTGATCGGCAGACGTCCATCCGAGCACGCCGCCGAAGCTGCCGAAACCCGGATACAGCAGCAGATAGCCGAACGCGCCGACGAACATGGCCGCCGAGAAAAGGACCCACCACAGCGGCAGGCGCCGCACCCCTTCGCGCAGCACCCCGTGCGCCCAGGCGTGGCCGCTGGTGCCGTCGCTGTCGGTCGGAATGCGCACCCTCTGCGCCCAGATAAAGAGGAACAGCGCGACGCCGAGGTTCAGCACCACGAGGAGCATGACCCAGGCGGACCAGAAGGCGTTCATCGCGCTACGTCACGCGGGCCGGGTGCCTCCCCTGCCGCCGCATCACCCGCGTCGTGCATCGGGATCTCCGCGAGCGCATCGAACGTCGGCTTGTGGCGGGGTCGCCAGGCCCAGTACCAGATGCCGATGAAGATCGCCATCAACAGCAGGATCAGCACGCCGACCAGGTGCCCGAAGAGCCCGCTCACGGTCCAGCCTCCGCCGCTTCGTCGGCCTCGGGCACCTCCACCGGCGCTTGCAAGCCTTGCAGGTACACGACGATCGCATCGAGCTCGGACCTGTCCGCGACTGCCGCCGGTGCCGCTTCGATATCCGCGTCATCGTAGGGATCGCCGAGGCGTTGCAGGCCGCGCATACGCGCCTGTAGCCCGGCTGCATCGATGACCGCGTGCTCGAGCCACGGGTAGCTCGGCATGTTGGATTCCGGCACGACCTTGCGCGGGTCGAGCAAGTGCAGGCGATGCCACTCGTCGGAGTACTTGCCGCCGACTCGCGCCAGGTCCGGCCCGGTGCGCTTCGAACCCCACTGGAACGGCCGGTCGTAGACGGACTCTCCCGCGACGGAATAGTCGCCGTAGCGCTGCGTCTCGAAGCGCAGGGTGCGCACCATCTGCGAATGGCAGACGTAGCAGCCCTCGCGCACGTACACGTCCCTGCCCGCGAGGCGCAGCGGGTCGTAGGGCTCGACGCCCGGCGCGGGTTCGATCTTGTGTGCCTGCATGAAGAGCGGCGTGACTTCGGCCAGGCCGCCGAGAGCAACCATGAACGCGATCAGGATGCCGAGCAGCCAGGCGCGCTTCTCGATGGCTTCGAAATGCTTGTAGTGCAATCGCATGGCTTCACCCCTGCGCCTGCAGCGCTGCCGGCTGCGCGACAGGCTGGGGAATCGGCACGCGAATCGCCTCGATCAGCTTCGCGCGCGCTTCCGCGGCCGTATGCCAAAGGTTCCAAGCCATGATGACCATGCCGCCTAGCACCATCAGGCCGCCGAGCAGGCGGACTACGTACAGCGGTTTTACTGCCAGCAGGCTCTCGAGGAAGCTGTACGCAAGCGCGCCGTTTGCATCCGTCGCGCGCCACATCAGGCCTTCGATGACTCCCGCCGCCCACATCGCGACCACGTAGAGCAGCAGCCCGCCCGTGTGCACCCAGAAGTGCGCGTTCATCGCGCGCTGCGAGTGCATTGCCGGGCGGCCGAGGGCGCGCGGCGCCATCGCGTACAGCGAGCCGATCGTGATCATCGCGACCCAGCCGATGGATCCCGAGTGCACGTGCGCGATGGTCCAGTCGGTGTAGTGGGAGAGCGAGTTGACGGATTTGATCGCCATCATCGAGCCTTCGAACGTGGACGCCGCGTAAAACACCAACGAGACGACCATGAACTTCGCGGCGGGGTCCGTGCGCAACTTGTCCCAGGCGCCGTTGAAGGTCATCAGGCCGTTGGCGGCCGAGCCCAGGCTCGGCATCAGCAGCACGAGGGAGAACGCGGCTCCCACGGACTGCACCCAGTCCGGCAGCGCGGTGTATTGCAGATGATGCGGACCGGCCCACATGTACACCGAGATGAGCGCCCAGAAGTTGACGATCGAGAACCGGTAGCTCCACAGCGGCTGCTGCGCCTGGCGCGGGACGAAGTAGTACATCATCCCGAGGAAACCGGCGGTGAGGAAGAAAGCAACGGCATTGTGCCCGTACCACCACTGCACCATGGCATCGACGACGCCCGAGTAGAGGGGATACGACTTGAACAAGGACACCGGCAGGGCGATGTTGTTGACGACGTGCAGCAGCCCCACCGCGATGATGAACGCGCCGTAATACCAGTTCGCGACGTAGATGTGGCGAATCCTGCGGCGCGCGAGCGTGGCAAAGAACACGACGCCGAACGCGACCCAGACAACGGCGATCAGCAGGTCGATGAACCACTCCGGCTCCGCGTACTCCTTGCTCTGCGTGATGCCGAGCGGCATCGTCACCATTGCGAGCGTGACGGCCGCCTGCCAACCCCAGAACGTGAACGTCGCGAGCGGCCCGAACGCGAGCCGGGTATGGCCGGTACGCTGCACGATGTAATAGCAGGTACCCATGAGGGCGGAGCCGCCGAACGCGAAAACGACGCCAAAGGTGTGGTTCGGGCGAATCCGGCTGAACGTCAGCCACGGCACGTCGAAGTTCAGCGCCGGCCACGCAAGCTGCGCCGCGGCGAACACGCCGATCGACATGCCGACGACACCCCACACGCTGGCCGCCAGCAAAAAGAGTCGAACGACTTGGTCGTTGTAGGTTTCCGTCCTTGACATTGTCCCGGCCATCCTTCGGCCCGGGATGGTGCCGCGTCGGCGGGGCGGGCACCTTGACCTGGATCAAGTGCGGCTTGCCGGCATGCCCGTATCGGCCTTTACCGCGCCAGCCGGCGTGTGTTTGCAGTCGCGCTGGTGAACTCGCGGCCCGCGGCGCGCTCCGCGGGGTACCGAGCGCTGCCCGTGCGGCCGGCCAGGATCTGGCGTCGGGGCTTGGCGGCCACCTTCGCGTACACCGGCCCTGACCCGAGCGAACTGAAGCACCGATGCGATAACGCGGCAGTCAGTCGCCGATTAACACCGTCGGCTCGCCCGAAACGATCTGGTTC
>CBFGSB010000004.1:0-49396 GCA_965651325.1 uncultured Chromatiales bacterium
GGCGCTGGCTCGCGCGATCGGCGGCCGCTTCCACGACGGCGACGATTTTCATTCGGCCGCCAACGTCGCGAAGATGAAGAGCGGGCGGCCGTTGACGGAGAATGACCGCGCGCCGTGGCTGGCCGCGCTGTGCACCGCTATCGAAGCGTGGCTGGCGCAGCCCGGTGTCGACGTGCTGGCCTGCTCGGCGTTGAAGGAAAGTCACCGGCGGCAGCTCGGCGTCGACGGTGAACGCGTGAAACTCGTGTACCTGGAGGGGAGCCCCGGGCTCATCCGGGCGCGCATGGAGGCGCGTGAGAATGCCATACTCGGGCCGGACATGCTGGAGAGCCAGCTCGCCGAGCTCGAGCCGCCGCAAGACGCGCTCACCGTCGACATCGAGGAACCGGTAGAGACGCTGGTCGGGCAAATCAGGACGGGACTGCAGTTGTAGGTGCGGTTTTTTGCCATGCGCCGGATGCCAAGACAGGCGAGCCGGCACCCGTCGCACGGCACCTCGCGTACAATGCCGCATCGGCGTCGCTGGGGGGGATTCGATGAGCACGATCGTGGCGCGACGGCGCTCGACTCTTCTCATGATCGGGCCGGGGCTCCTGCTCGCGGCGACCGGCGTCGGCAGCGGCGATCTCGCGACCGGCAGCATCGCGGGCTCGATCCTGGGAACCGTCGTGCTGTGGGCCGTTCTCGTCGGCGCGTTCCTCAAGTTCGTGGTGACCGAAGGCCTCGCGCGCTGGCAGCTCACGACCGGCGAGACGCTGCTCGAAGGCGTTGCGCGCCGGTTCGGGCCGATCGCGCTGTGGCTGTTCCTCCCTTACCTGCTGCTGTGGTCGTTCTTCGTCGGCTCGGCGCAAGTGGGCGCCAGCGGCGTGACGCTGCACGCCATCTTCCCCGTATTCGACGACCCGCGCGACGGCAAGATCGCATTCGGCATCGCGGCCGGCATCATTGGGCTCGCGATGGTGGCGATCGGTGGCTACCGCCTGTTCGAGATCGCGATGCGGATCTGCATCGGCATCATGTTCGTCACCGTCGTCACGACGGCGGCGGTGCTCTGGCCCGGCACGGCCGAGGTGCTGCAAGGCCTGCTGGTACCGCGGATCCCGGAAGCCGGCGGCCTCGGGCTCACCTGGACGGTGGCGCTGGTGGGTGGCATCGGTGGCACGCTCACGGTGCTTTGCTACGGCTACTGGCTGCGCGAGGAAGGCCTCACCCGGCCGGAGGACCTCCGCACTTGCCGGGTCGATCTCGCCGTGGGCTACCTGATGACGGCGCTGTTCGGCGTCGCGATGGTGATCATCGGCAGCACGATCGCCATCGAAGGCGAAGGTGCAGGGTTGCTCGTTACTCTGTCCTCCCGGCTGGTGGAGGTCATGGGGCCGGCCGGCAAGTGGCTGTTCCTGGTCGGCACCTTCGGCGCCGTCTTCAGCAGCCTGCTCGGCGTCTGGCAGGCGGTACCCTACCTGTTTGCCGACTGCTGGAACCTGCTACGGGAACACCCGGCCGGAAACGCACGCCACGCGGTCGACATTCGCGGCCGTGTCTACCGCGTCTACCTTTGCCTGCTGGCGCTGGTGCCGATGCTCGGGCTGTTCTTCAGTTTTCGCGAGATCCAGAAGTTCTACACCGTCATCGGCGCATGGTTCTTCCCGCTGCTGGCGGCCGTGCTGCTCGTGCTGAACGGCCGCAAAGCGTGGATAGGGGAAAGCCACGCGAACCGTCCCCTTACGACCGTCGTGCTCGCGGCGGTCCTGGCGTTCTTTTCCTGGCTCGCGTTCCGCGACCTCACGTCCGGTTGAAAGGCATCGCTGGCACGCAAGTTGCAAGCTTTCGGGCATGAAGGCGCAATTCGAATCGCTGGCCGACCTGCCGCAGTCCCTCCGGGACGAGCTGCCGGACATGGCGCAACGCACTTACCTGGCCACCTACCAGCGGGTCTGGGAAAAATGCCGCAGGGGAGGTGTGGAGTCCGAGGATGAGCTCGCGCACACCGCGCATGAAGCGGCGATGCTCGCGGTGAGCGGACAATTCGAGAAAGACGAGCAGGGGCGCTGGCGCAATGCTCCCGTGGCCGGCGAGGTCCGCCCGGACAGGCTTCCCCCTGACGAAGAGTAGCGCGAACCTCAGATAAGGACGCGATCCCAGCGTCCGTAGCTGTTCACAATCCGGCCGCGGGGAACGGCCAGCGCGATCAGCGCGAGGCCGGCAACGACGTCCGCCCAAACGCCGATCGCGATGCCGCCACCGACGAACCACGGCAGGACGATCAGCGCAATCCCGAACACTACGTTCAGGAATCGCAGGGGCCGCGCCATTTCGGCGAGCGCGGTAACGGACACCGTGATCACGAGCGCTCCGATCAGGTGATCGGCGTTCGCCAGGGGCTCGGCGGTGTCGAAGAGCAGGCGCGTGCACATGAGACCGGCACCGATCGCGATACTGGCGACGAGGTTCCACGGCAAATTGACGCCGCCGCCCCAGATGTCGCGGTTGAGCTGCCCCAGCGAGCGCTCGAAATCTTCCGGCCCTTCCTTCCGGCCGCCCGATGCCGTATCCCCGTGCAGGAGCACCGGCCAGAGCGCGCGGCCCTTGCGGCGGCGCTGCCGGAGGAACTGACCCGTTGCGAGCAACTCGTCGAAAGAGTAGGGGATCTGCACCACCATCGCCGCCGCGCCGATGAGGCACAGCGTGCACCAGGTCCCGATCACGATCGGCTGGATGATGATGAAGAAGATGCTGACGGCGCCGAGCGGAATGATCATCACGCCGAAGAGAATCACCAGCCATGGCATGGTGCGCCACCGGCGCCGGCTGCCGATCAGGCCCGTAAGAATCTCCAGGATGTATGTGACCGCGCCGACCCCGGCATCCGGCACCGGCCATGCTTTGGATACCTCTGACGTGATAATGCGTTCCGTGCCGCTGCCGAAGAACGGGTCCCAGGCGCTGTCGATGTGGCCGAGCTGGTAGGCGGTGAGATAGCGCGACACGTAGAGCCCGACGAACGCGAGCGCGATGATCGGCAGCCGCTGTGTCCAGTCCGACGGGCTGTAGTCCCAACCCTCCGGCACGTCCGGGCCGGTCATGCGCGCGGTCGGGCTGACCCCGACCGGTGGACGCGTGAGCATGGCGAAGCCGATCGCGAGGGAACCTGCGAGCGTGTCGTTGAGGTAGGCGGCCGCGGTCGGCGCCCAGAAGATCAGCGGGGCGAACAGCAGGTAGAAGCCGATGAGCCCGGAAAGCAGGCGCGCCCACGCCATGCGCCACGAGAGCGACAGCGCGCCGGTCAGCACGAGCAAAGCGCCGGCGGCAATGTCGCTGATGGCGAGCGCGGTCGCCTGGTAACCGAGGATCGGCGGGCTGGTGACGAGCCAGCTCCCGAGGGCGATCGTGAGGAAATGCGCCCACAGGTTCTGGCGGTGCTCGCGGCGATTGAGCTGGTCGTGAGCTGTGCGCAACTCATCGAGGTCCACGTCGTCCGCTTCGTCGGGCGTCATCCAGGCCGGCGGGGTGAGCGCATTCTTCGTGTACCAGCCTTCGGGGTCGCTTTTCAGCGCGTCGACAATCGCCGGCAGGCGTTCGCGCAGCGTATGCTTCGGCTGCCATTGCAGCTTGTCGCGCGCGCGGCCGATATCGATCTCGTAGTGATCGTCCGCCAGCGGGATCATGAAGGGTTTGATGAACGGCTCCCGACCCTGGTCGATGGCATCCGGGATTACCGCTTCCGACTTGACCTGCAGCCATGAGCCCATCTGCGCGAGCGGCTTGGGGATCGACCAGGTGCGCCAGCGGGTGCCGTGGATGCGTTGTGCGAGGTCGTCCTGCAGTTCCGCGTAGCTCATGACTTCGGGCTCGCCGACCAGCAATGCCCGGGTATTCCGGAGCTCGGCGCGGCGGCGCACGGCCGCGCAGAAGGCGTCGACAACGTCGTCGGCGTGGATGAACGACTGGCCGGCCGCCGTGTCGCCCGAGAACAGGTGCGACTGGAAGTTGCGTTCGTAGATGCGCTGGACCTGGTGCGCGAGTGAAGGCACCAGGTGCTCCTCGTCATAAACGCCGGCGAGCCTCAGCACCGTGTATGGAATTTCGCCGTGATGCTTCTCGATGACCTGTTCGGTCGCAAGCTTCGACCGCGGATACGCCCAATGGGCACCGAGGGACGAGTCCTCGTCGATCCGCACGCCGGGTTCGGTGCCCTCGTGCACCAGTATCGTGCTGGAATAGAACAAGTGGCCGACGTCGAAGGATTGCAGCGCCTGCAGCAAGCGGCGCGTGCCTTCGATGTTGACCTTGCGGTACATCGGGCTTTTCTCGCCGGAGAAGTCGAAGTAGGCAGCAAGGTGGATAACGGCTGCGATGCGGTTACCGAAGCGCTCGTGGAGCGTGGCGAAGCCCGCGCTCACGGATTCGTCGGACGTCAGGTCGACTGCAATATTCCGCTCGTCCTGCTCGACTTCCAGGTCGAAGCCCACGACGAGATACTCCGCCTCGAGCGCCTTCGTCACCTGTGACCCGATGCCGCCCGAGCTGCCGGTCACCAGCACGATGTCGCGTGGCGTATCCATCAGGGTGACAAATTTGCAACATCCATGCCACGGTGGCGATCCGCGCCTGCGCGGCCCTGCCCAGTGGCGTGAAACTTGCAGCCATCAGTGTCATGAAGCAGGGAACGCTGATGGTCGTCGAGCTGGCAGGCGTGCCGCAGCCGTCCTTGATGCAGCGGGCACGAACGGTGGCCGCGGCGCTCGGGATGGATGTGTACGTTTGCTGCCTGCGCGACGATGCGGACCTGCCGCCGTCGCTTCCAGGCCGACGGCAGCGCACGGAAAACCTCCGCGCCCGCGTGCGTGCGCGCAGCCGGCTCGCGCTCGAGCGGCGGCTCGAGGCCATGCGGTCGGACGGTATGGCTGCGGAGGGCTGCGTTGCGTTGACGGACTCCGTCTGCAAGGCAGTGCTGGAGCGGGTCGAGGAATGCGCGCCGTCAATCCTGATGATCGCGCGCAGGCCGCATACCGGCTTTGAGCAGGTGACGCTCGGCGGAGAGGACTTTGCCATTCTGCGCGAGTCCCCGGTTCCGGTATGGCTTGTGCACCCGTCGCATCATCACGACGGCGACAAGATTCTCGGTGCGGTCGGCAAGCCCGGGCGGCAAGCCGACGGTGCGAGCCTCGACGGACGCATACTCGAGGAAACGACATTTCTCGCAGGGAAGCTCGGGAAGGAAAGCCATGCACTGCACGCTTTCGGTGACGCAGGGCTCGTGTCGCCGCCCCTGGAACCCGCGGCCGATGACCCGGGCGACGACATGGGCACCAGCCGCAACGATGACCGCATCGAAAGCATCCTGGCCTTCGTGAAGGCGCACGGCGTGTCGCCGGAGCACGCACACATCTACGAGGGCAAGCTGGAGCGCGTGCTCGAAGAAGAGGCGAGCCCGTTGAACGCCGACCTGGTGGTGCTGGGATCCGCCAGCGACGGCCGCCTGAAGCGCATACTCTCGGGCGGAACGACCGAGAAGATCATCGAGCACGTGCCGTCGGACGTGCTGGTGCTGAAAGAAGGCGCGCCGCGGCCTGCGGCGCCCCTGTAGAGCTGCGAAAAGGGGGGGGGCTACGCGGCCTGGCTCATCTGGCGCTGCAGCTCCTGCTTGCGCGTGCTCATCTGCTCGCCGAGATCGGCCAGCTCCTGCTTCGACATCGCCTTCGCCGCTTTCTTGAACATGTCCTTCTCTTCCTCGTCGACGTGATGCTCGACGAGCTCTTTCAGCACCTTTGCACGACCGGAAAATTTCTCGCTCGTCGGTTCCGTTTTCTTGAGGTCCGGAAGCACGAGCTCGCTGACGGCGCGATGTTCTTCGAGCGCTTCGAAGTACGTCTTGGAGAACTCCGAGTTGCCGGCTTCCTTGAATGCGGGATAGAAAATCTCTTCTTCGATATGCGTATGAATGTGCAGTTCCTGTTCGATTTTCGTGAGCAGTTGCCGGCGCGTCTTCTCCGCGCGGGTCGTCGTCTTCACGAGCTCGGAAAGCAGGTCCTTCACTTTAAGATGGTCTTCCTTCAGCAGTTCCAGTGCGTTCATGGTCTTTGGTCTCCTTGAAGAGGGCGCGACGTCGGCGGCGTTCAGGTATGCCGGATGCAGCAGCAAGAAATGTGCCACTGGAATCCCGCCCGCCATGCGGATTGCGCCAGCCCGGGCGGCATTATTTACAGCGGGCGATGCAGTTCCTACATCACGGCAGGAAACCGGTAACGCGTACCGTGACTTCGCCGTCCGGTTCGGCGCTGAAACCGAACGCGAGATCGACGTCGGTGCCTGCCGGGAGGTAGTCGATGGTGAGCTCGGCCTCTTCCTCGTTGCCGTTCACCGTGGCCGCCGCCAGGAACGTCACCCCCTGCGCAGAGCGGTCGCCGTCGTTGTGTGCCGTCGCCGGCAGCATCCAGCCGGTCGACATGAGGTACGCGTTCTCCGGATGCAGCGTCACGATCGGCGTCGGCGGCCGCCCCGTGTCGGTCAGGCCTGCATAAAGGAGCAACCCAAGCACCGTCGCGACCGCAAGTGAGCTCACCCCCAGCACGATCCACTCCACCCGGTTGCGGCGGTCCACTACGGTTCCTCGTTGCCGGCGCCGCCACCCAGCAGCAAGCGCCCGGCCGCCCCGCCGAATGCCGCGACCACGCCGAGAATGACGATCTGCGCGACGATCGGGTACACCGGCACACCATCCGTGCGGCCGAACGCCCAGACGAGCAGTGCACTGACGACGAGGCTGAGCGCGTAGGCGACCATGGTTTCCGGCAGCGGATGGTCGAGCGGGCTGTTCTTCACCCGCCGCCGCCTCGGCCCGCCGCGGAAATCGGCGTAGAACACGATCGCGTAGGACATCAGGAGGGATGCCAGGACGATCAGCGCCAGCGTCCACCAGCTCGCGCCGACGGCAAGAAAAATGGTCTCCTCGGTGGGCGCGACATTGAGCGACAAGAACAGCGCCGCACCCACTATCACGAAGAAGCGCCCGTACGGCTCGACGTGCATCGCCTGCGCCATCTCCGTGCCGAGGTCGGCCGCTTCCTCGCCCGTGTCCTCGGGGTCGGCGAGCTGGGCCCCGGCGAGCGAGACGCCGAGCGAAATCGGAATCATCTGCAGGCCGATCTTGCCGATTGCATCGCGGAGCCCGATACCCGGATCGATGCGGCCGAGCAGCCACAGTGCCAGGGCGGCCACCACGGCCGCGATGCCCATCGTCGCGACCGAGTCGAGGACCAGGTCGGGCCAGCTCCGCTCTCGCCGGAAGCCGCTGAACGCGCTGTAGCCCATCACGATGAAGAACGTGAACAGGATGAGCACGACGATCTTGCGCTCGTCGATCATAAAGCCCTGGAACCACATCTCCATCGTGAACAGCGGCGGCAGCCCGAGCAGCAGGCCGCCGGCCACGCCGCGCACGAGCTGGCGCAGCGTCGTCGCTGCGGATTCGCCGGGCCCGGTGCGATCGCGACCCCGCGCGGCATTCATACCGATCCCTTGGTCTCTTGCCCCTTCGGTCGCGGCGGCTTCTTCTCACCGCCGTCGCTGCTCCGCTGGATGAAGCTCATCTTTCCCTGCGGCTCGAGGATTGCCCAGGCTACCTCGCTGAGGTGGCCTATGCCGGCCAGCCGCATCTCGGAGAGGATTTCCGATTCGGTCAGGCGATCGCGACGCAGGTTCTCCCTGACGATCTCGCCGTCCTTGACGATGACGCGCGGTTCACCGTCGAGCATCGTCTCGATCCGGCGAGAGGAGTAGCTGAGCCAGCTCAGCACCAGCGCCCAGAACGCCAGCGTGCAGATCGCGATGATTGCTCCCGTCAGCGAGAAATCGTTGTGCAGCACGCCCTGCTGGACGAGGTCGCCGAACACCACGAGCACGATGAGCTCGAAGGCGGTCATCTGCCCGAGCTCGCGCTTGCCCATGATCCGGACGACCAGGTACAGGACGAAGAACACCACCGAGGCGCGCAGTACGATGTCCATCAGGGCAGCACCATGATCCGGTAGTCGATCGAAGCCAGCGTTTCTGGTCCGTCAGTGATCTCGATCGCGCCCGCGTTTGGCCCCGGCGGATAGTCGGGATTCACCTGCCCGTCCACTTTCACAAGCAGCCGGGTGCCGGGCGGCAAGGCGCCATAGTGGAATTCGAAAGCGCCCTCGGCGAAGCCTTCCTCGGTAGCCTGCGGGATCATCGTGTTGATGGTGACATCGTGCCAGACGTCCGCGGCGACGTTGAGGACCGCGTCCCTGATCTCGCGCTCGGTCTCTATGGTGAACAGCATTTCGAAGAATTCACCGCTGCGAATCCGTTCCGGTCCTTCGATGGTCAACGCGACGCCGTTCCCCGAGGTTGACAGCGTGGTCCTGCTCCCCAGCAGGCCGGCCAGCGCGACGACGAGCACCAGGCCGAGCAGGAGCACCGCGCCCCAGCTCGACCAGCCGGAGCCATGCACGTCATGGATGTGCCGCGGTTCTATCCCGTCCGGCCGCGTGACCTCGTTCATTGCACTCTCTTTTGAGCCGCGCCAGGGCCGCTGGTGATGGCTATGGCCTTGACCCAGCAAAAAATGTGCCACGAGGAGCCCGCGGTGTAGACGGCTCCGTGCCCCCTTTTGCAACCGCGGTCGGCAATATTTACAGGCCGGATTGCAGTTCCTGCCAAGGCGCCCGTGCGGTAGGCAAGCGGGCTCCTGGCGGCACGCGTTTTGCTTCGCTTATTAAATCAACGGATCTTCGCGCCGGCTCGAGAGGTCATGTTGCCCGATCGACTTGCATCGGAGGATTACGCGGCGCGGCGGGACGACATGGTCGACCGCCAGCTCGCCGCTCGCGGCGTGCGGTCCGCGAAGGTGCTGGACGCCATGCGAACCGTGCCGCGGGAAGCGTTCGTGCCCGCCAACGTGCGCGAATTCGCCTACCAGAACTCACCGCTGCCGATCGGGTTTGGGCAGACGATCTCCCAGCCCTACATGGTGGCGTTCATGCTCGAGGCGCTGGAGCTCCGCGGCGGTGAAAGGGTCCTGGAAGTGGGCGCCGGTTCCGGCTATGCCGCGGCGGTGCTCGGCCAGGTCGCACGCCGGGTTTATGCGGTCGAGCGCATCGCGGAACTCGCCGGGCGCGCCGCCGCCACGATGCACAAGCTCGGCTATGACAGCGTCGAGATCCGCCACGGCGACGGGACCCGCGGTTGGCCCGAGCAGGCGCCGTTCGATGCCATCGTCGTAGCGGCCGGCGGCCGCTACGTTCCCGAAGCACTGCTCCGGCAGCTCCGTATCGGCGGCCGGCTCGTGATACCGGTCGGGCCCCGGGAGAGGTTCCAGGAGCTGTTGCGGATTACGCGGGTGGACGAAGAGGAATTCAGGCGGGAGGAACTGGCGGCGGTGCGATTCGTGCCGCTGGTTGGTGGTGTCGACGGCGGCGACGACGGCGACGAAGGCGATGTGGCGCGTTGACGGGTTGAGTCCTGCGCGTGGCGGAGCCGCGGCCGGGGGAGGTCCTTGACGGAATGGCTCCCTTTGGTCCGCTTTATTTCCGTCAAGGACCTCCCCCGGCCGCGGCTCCGCCCCCACCGGCGTGGTGGGTTCTGGTTGGGTGCTGGCCTGCCGTCGCCGGCCCGGTCAGTGGTGCTCGGGCTCGTCCGCCTTGGTGGGGTGGACGGTGCCGTCGGGGTGCTCGGGCGGCGTGTAGATCGTGTAGAGGCGCAAGGGCTCGGATCGCGAGGTGTTGACGACGTTGTGGCGAACGCCGGCGGGTATGACCACCGTTACGCCATCGGCGAGCTCGTGTTCCTCGTCGTCCAGGGTAGCGATGCCGCTGCCGGCTTCAATGCGGATGAACTGGTCGTGCTCGTCGTGCGTTTCCAGGCCGATTTCCTCGCCCGGCTGCAAGGTCATCAGCACGAGCTGCAGGTTCGGACCGGTGAAGAGGACGCGGCGATAATCTTCGTTCTCCAACGTATCCCTTTCGATATTGGTCACATGACCGACCATTTGATCACCTCCTGTCAGGGCCCGGCTGCGTGCGGGCGTTCCAGCTTTCGTACATCGCCTGTAAGCATAGCCGAACCGGTGGTGGAGGGCGATTCGGTTTCAATGCCGCGCGCATGACGGCAGAATAGGCGTCGACGCAACGAGGAGTGCGGGATGCCGACGCCGGAAAGACTCGCCGAGCTCAGGGAAAGCTTTCAGTACAACGACCAAAACGGCGACGGGAAGATCGATTTCCGCGAGTTCCTCGGCATGCTCGAGGATCTCGAAGCAAACGTCGACGCCGGCGAGGCGCGCATCGGTTTCGACGAGATCGACACGGACAACGACCAGGCGATCGTCTTCCAGGAGTTCGTCGACTGGTGGGGCGAGCGTTAGGACCCGGCGACCTCAGGCGCGCCTGAACAGCAATTGCACGCGGGTGCCGGCGCCCGGCCGCGATTCGATACGTGACTCCCCGCCGACGTGCAGCATGAACCCGTAAACCTGCGCGAGCCCCAGTCCCGTGCCGCCTTCGCCCTTGGTGCTGTAGTACGGCTCGAACGCATGCCGCTGCACCTGCTCGCTCATACCCGGGCCCTCGTCCTCGACCTCCACGCAGATGCGCTCGGCGGCTCCGCGCTCGACCGGGTCGCCGCTCTCCGAGCAGGGGTAGGTACGCAGCGCGATGCGTCCCTGGCCCCCCATTGCGTCCCTGGCGTTCCCGACCAGGTTGACGAGCGCGATCTCGAGCTCCGTTTCGTCGAGCAGGCAGGCCGGCAGGTCGGGCGTGAGGTCGAGGTCCAGTTCCACCGCCGTTCCCGCGGCGCGCTGCAGCAGGTCGGCGCTGTCGCGCACGCACTGGTTCAGGTTCGCGCTCCGGACCAGCATCGGCCGGGTCCGCGAAAACGTGCCGAGGCGCCGGATCAGCTCCGCGCCGCGTTCCACGGCCCGCTCGGCCGCGCCCATTGCCTGCTTGCAGGCTTCCGTCATGCGCGAACCGTGCGAGAGAACCGCGAGGCTGGACGACACGATGCCGAGCAGGTTGTTGAAATCGTGCGCGATGCCGCCCGTCAGGTGACCGAGCGCCTCCATGCGCTCGGTCCGCGCCTGCCGCTCCTGGACCCTCTCCCGCGCTCGCTGCTGGCGCCGGAACTGGTCGACAAGCAGGATGAGGAGCAAGAGCAACAGCGCCAGTGCCGCTGCGGCGCCGGCGGCGATCAGCCGCCACGGCGCCAGCACGGCCCTCATCTCCTGCGTAACCGCGACTACGAGCGGCTGTGACTGGACGGCGCGGTAGCTGACGAGGGACCGGAAAGGCAATACACCGCTTTCCGCGATGTAAGTACCGGCGTCGCCGCGGGGCAGGTAGGTCGAGAACAGGGGTGCATTGGCGAACGAGCTCCCGGCAGCCTGCCCCGAATCCGGATACTGCGAGATCAGCGTGCCGTTGTCGTAAAAGAGCGAGATGACCTCCGCCTCGCTCAATCCCATGCGCCGGTACAGCGCGTCGAAGTAGCGCGGCTGCACCGCCGCTACCGCGATGCCGGCGAATGCGTTATCGGTGCCGATGCGTCGCGTGACGGGTATGAACCAGCCCAGCTCGGGGTGGCTCTCCAGCGGCGCGGAAATGGATCCCACGAGCGACGGGTTCTCGCGATGCCGCTGGAAGTAGGGGCGTTGCGCGGGCGATATGAACGGTGCGGCGGGATGATCCGTGTCATGGATGATGCGGCCGTCCTCGTCGACCACATAGATCGCGCGCACGTACGGCCGCAGGTAGTCCAGCCGGCGGAGGAGTGCCGCGCGGAATTCCGGGTCGTCCGGCGCAAGGTTGTCCGCGAGGCGCAGCGTGTCGGCGACGCCGGCGAGCGTCAGGTCGACCGCCTGGAAGGTGCGCGCGGTTTGCGTTTCCAGGGCCAGCGCCAGGGCCGACAGGACCCGGCCCGACCGCTCGACGATGGACTCACGCTCGCGTAGCACCAGCAAGCTCACCGCGGCCGCTACGGCGAACCAGATGATCGCGGCGATCAGGATGACGCGTGCGGCCGACGCGTCGCGCCATGCACCCGATTGACGGCTTCCAGGGAACAGCACCGCAAGGCTCCCACCAGGGACCGCGCTTTGCTGGGCGCGGCCGCTCATTCTAACGCGGCAACGGCGCTTTATCCCGTCCGCGCCGCGGGTGCGCGCCGCCGCTGCCGGGCCCCGGCGCATCGCCGTAAAGCGTTAGCCAGCGCAGGATATCTTCACGCCGCAAGAGGCCCTTGAGCTCGCCATTCTCGACCACCGGTAGCTGGTTGACATTGTGTTGGCCGATCAGGCGCAGTGCCTGCGTGCTTTGGTCGGCCGGCGCAACGGTGACCGCCGCGTCCGCGGGCGTCATGATGCCGCCGACCGTCAGCTCACTCCATCGCTCCCGCGGCTGGCCCCGGGCGTCGCCCAGGCCCACGATTCCCCGAAAGCGCCCCTCGTCCGTCACAGGCCAGGCGCGCTGTTCATGCCCGAGAACGTAATCGTCGACGAACGCCTGCAGCGTGGTGCGGATCGGCACGGAGCGCACGTCCGTCAGCATCAGGCGGCCGACGGGCACGTCCTCGAGCGCGGACTGCACGAGCAATTGCCGGTACCCCAGGATGGCGGCGTTGTGCAGGAACCAGCCGATCAGCGCGAGCCACAGGCCGCCGACCAGGCCGGTGCCGAAGAGCGGCACGCGCACGCCGAGGATCATGGCAATTCCGCAGGCAATCAGCAGCCATGCAAAGGCGCGGCCGGCATTGGAGGCGTGGCGGGTGGCTCTGTGCAGGTCCCCCGTTGCGCCCCAGATTACAGCCCGCATCACGCGCCCGCCGTCGAGGGGAAAGCCGGGCACCAGGTTGAACAGCCCGAGCACGATGTTCACCGGACCGAGCCAGAGGAGGAGGGTCGTCCACGGTCCGAGGCCGGCCAGGAGTTGCTCCGGGTTCTGCAGGCTGTTGCCGGACACGTCGGCGGCGCCGAACGAAGCGAGCCATATACAGGCGAACCCGATGACGAGGCTCGTCACCGGACCGGCCGCCGCCATGTAGAGCTCGGTGCGCCATTCGCGCGCGTCCTCCTCGAGATGCGCCATGCCGCCGAATATGAACAGGGTGATGCGGCGGATCGTCATGCCGCGCGCACGCCCGACCAGTGCGTGCGACATCTCGTGCACCAGCACGGACGCCAGGAACAGGACGGCCGCGGCAGCCGCGACGAGCCAGTTGGTGGCGGCGCTCCAGTCCGGGTGCCAGGCGGGAAACAGTCCGTTGGCGAGGCTCATGGCGATCAGGAAAAAGATGATCGCCAGGCTCCAGTCGAGATAGACATCGACCCCCGCCACGCGCATGAGGTGAAATCCGCCTGACATTCGAGTTACCGCTTCCGCCGCAGGTAGTGCAACGATGCAGACTCCATGCCAGTTCTGCTTCGGTGTGCCGTCCTACAGGCGCGCTGCGCGGTTCGGGGGCGGCTGCAGCCCCTTCTGTTGCAGCCACTCGCGGTTATAGAGGCGCGACTGGTAGCGGCCGCCGCCGTCGCACAGGATGGTGACGACCAGGTGTCCGGGCCCCAGGTTCCGTGCGACGCGGATTGCAGCAGCGACGTTGATGCCGGACGAGCTCCCGAGAAACAGTCCCTCGTCGAACAGCAGCCGGTACACCTGCTCCACGCACTCCCGGTCCTCGATCATCTCGGCGTCGTCGATGGGTGCGCCCTCGAAGTTCGCCGTGATGCGCGTGCTGCCGATCCCTTCGGAAATGGACGAGCCGCCGACGACCTTCGCTTCGCCGTGCTTGACGTAGTGCCAGGTGGCGGTGCCCGTGGGATCGGCGAGCACGGTCACGATCTGCGGGTTTTGCGATTTGAGGTACATCGACGTGCCGGCGAGCGTGCCGCCGGTGCCCGAGGTGGAAACGAAGGCGTCGACCTTGCCGTCGGTGTCCCGCCAGATCTCGGGACCGGTCGTGTCGACGTGCGCCTGGCGATTGGCGAGATTGTCGAACTGGTTGGCCCAGATCGCGTTGTCCATTTCCGCGGCGAGACGGCCGGCGATCTTCTGGAAATTGTTCGGGTCCTTGTACGGCACCGCCGGCACCGGCCTTACGTCGGCGCCGAGCGCGCGCAGCAGGTCGAGCTTTTCCGGGGACTGGGTCTCCGGGATCACGATGATGCAGCGATAGCCGCGCGCGTTGCAGACGTGCGCGAGCCCGATGCCCGTATTGCCGGCCGTGCCTTCCACGACCGTCCCGCCGGGCTTGAGCCGGCCTTCCGCTTCCGCGGCGAGCACGATCGACTTCGCGGCCCGGTCCTTGACCGAACCGCTCGGGTTCAGGAACTCGGCCTTGCCGAGGATCTCGCAGCCCGTTGCCTCGCTCGGGCCGCGCAGGCGGATCAGCGGCGTGTTGCCGACGGCGTCGACGAAGTCGTTGTAGCACTTCAGGGGCATTGGAAGCCGTATTCCGGGACAGTTGCCTGCACAGTGTACCTCATCCATATTCCCCGAAATGTTTCCGCGGAAACCTGCTGCGCTCCTGTACCATTCCGTTCCGTACATTGTATCCGGGATTGACCTGACTCGATGAACGACCTCCTGTCGGCCGTCATCACGCTGTTCCTGATCATGGATCCCCTCGGGAACGTGCCCATTTTCCTGTCGGTCCTGAAAAACGTCCCGCCCGAGCGCAGGCGCAAGGTGCTCATCCGCGAGGTGCTGATCGCGTACCTGGTGCTCCTGGTGTTCCTGCTGCTCGGCGACTCGATGTTGCGGGTAATGCAGATCGAGCAGGAGACGATCAGCATCGCCGGCGGCATCGTGCTGTTCATCATCGCGCTGCGCATGATTTTTCCGCAGACCCGGGCGCATGGCGCGCTGCCGGAAGGCGAGCCGCTGGTCGTACCGCTCGCGATTCCCCTGATCGCCGGCCCCTCCGCGCTCGCCGCCCTGTTGCTGCTGCAGCGCACCGATACGGAGGGCACGGGTGCCCTGTGGCTCGCGATGTCGATCGCGTGGTTCCTTACCGCTGCCATCCTGGTGGCAGCGCCGTTCTTTTACCGCGTACTCGGCGAGCGCGGGCTCATGGCCATGGAACGCCTCATGGGCATGGTGCTGGTGATGATCAGCGTGCAGATGCTGCTGAACGGGGTCGGGACATTCCTGAATCGTTGAGCGGATTTGCGGCCCAACAGCTACACTAGGACTGCGGAAAAACAGGGGGACAACGCTCATGCAACTGAACGTCAACGGCCGCGAGCACGAGCTAGGCGACATCGATCCCGCCACACCGCTGCTCTGGGTATTGCGCGACACGCTGGGCCTGGTGGGCACGAAATTCGGCTGCGGTATCGCGCAGTGCCGCGCCTGCACCGTGCACCTCGACGGCACGCCCCTGCCGTCGTGCCAGCTTCCGGTGAGCGCCGTCGGCACGCGGCGCGTCACCACCATCGAAGGCCTCGCACGAGCCGACGGCAAGCTGCACGCGGTGCAGCAAGCCTGGATCGAGGAGGACGTTCCGCAGTGCGGTTACTGCCAGGCCGGTCAGCTCATGGGCGCGGCGGCCCTGCTGGCGCGTACGCCGCGGCCGACGGACGCGGACATCGACGCCGCGATGGCGCCGCACCTGTGCCGCTGCGGCACTTACAACCGGATCCGCAAGGCCATACACCGCGCGTCGGACATCGTCACGAAAGCGGAGGGCGGTTCATGAGCAAGCACTACCTGCCGAGCTTCATGCGCAAGGCCGACCCCGGGCCGGACAGTGCGGCGCTGACCCGCCGGCAGTTCATCAAGGTCGGCGGCCTGGCCGGCGGTGGCCTGGTGCTGGCGTTTACCCTCGGTCCGGGCCTGCTGCGGTCGAATACAGCGACGCTCACTGCCGACGGTTCGTTCCTGCCGAACGCCTACGTGCAGATCCGGCCCGACGGCATCGTCGTTTTGTTTGCGAAGAACCCGGAGATCGGGCAGGGCGTCAAGACGTCGCTGCCGATGATCATCGCCGAGGAGCTCGACGCCGACTGGTCGAAGGTCAAGGTGGAGCAGTCCGCAATCAACGAGGCGCTCTTCGGACCGCAATTCGCCGGCGGCTCGCTGTCCGTGCCGCGAAACTGGGACACCCTGCGTCGCGCCGGCGCGGTCGCCCGGGCCATGCTCGTCGGGGCCGCCGCGCAGGCGCTGGAGGTAGATGCCTCGGAGCTCCACACCGAGGCGGGCTACGTGGTGCACGAGCCCTCCGGCCGCAAGCTGGGTTACGGCGAGCTGGCCGCGCGCGCGGCCGGATTGCGGGTGCCCGACCCCGAGGACGTGCCGCTCAAGAACCCGAAGGAGTTCCGCTTGCTCGGGCGCCGCATCACCGGCGTCGACAATCATGCCCTGGTCACGGGCAAGCCGCTCTTCGGCATCGACCAGCGGCTGCCGGGCATGCTGTACGCCGCGTACGTGAAAGCGCCCGCGATTGGCGCGCGTGCCGTGTCCGCCAACCTGGATCACGTGAAGTCGCTGCCGGGCGTGCGGGATGCTTTCCTGCTGGAAGCCGCCGGCGAGCCGGTCGAGTTCGAGCCGGCCGCGGCATCGATCCTGTCGGGCGTTGCCGTCGTTGCGGATTCCACCTGGCAGGCGCTGCAGGCGGCCGGCAAGCTCGAGGTGCAGTGGGACGAGCGCGAGGCCTCGGCGGATAGCTGGTCGCAGGCCGTCGCGGAAGCTCACCGGCTGGCGGCGGGAAGCCCGCAGCAGGTGCTCGGCGAGACGGGCGATACCGATGCGGCCTTCGCAGGCGCCGGGAAGACGGTGGAGGCTTTCTATACCTACCCGTTTGTCGCCCATGCGGACCTCGAGCCGCAGAACTGTACCGCCTGGTGCAAGGAGGACGGCAGCGTCGAAATCTGGGCCCCGACGCAGACGCCGCAAGCGGCGGTCGAAGGAGCCGCGGCGTACCTCGGCACCCGGCCGCGCAAGGTCACGCTGCACCAGTTGCGCGGCGGCGGCGGCTTCGGCCGGCGGTTGGCGAACGACAGCGTCATCCAGGCCGTGGCGATTTCCAGGCGGGCCGGCGCTCCGGTGAAGGTGCAATGGACGCGCGAGGACGACCTGCAGTTCGACTATTACCGGCCCGGCGGCTTTCACTCATTCCGGGCGGCGTTGGACGACCGGGGCAGGCTCACGGGCTTCGAGGATCACTTCGTCACCTTCACGCGCGACGGCGCCGAGCCGGTTACGAGCGGCAGCCTGAAAGGGGACGAGTTCCCGGCGAACGTGCTGCCGAACGCGCGCATTGCCCAGTCGATGATCCCGACCAGGCTGCCGACGGGGCCGTGGCGCGCCCCCGGTTCGAACGCCATCGCATTTGCCGTGCAGAGCTTCCTGCACGAATGCGCCGTCGCTGCCGGCCGCGATCACCTGGAGTTCCTGCTGGAGCTGATGGGCGAGCCGCGCTGGCTTACGCCCGGCGACCTCTGGTCGCTGAACACGGAGCGCGCCGCAGGCGTCCTCGAGCTCGCGGCAGCCAAAGCCGGATGGGGCCGGGAGCTGCCGCGCGGGCGCGGCCTCGGGCTCGCGTTCCACTTCAGCCATGCGGGACATGTCGCCGAGGTGGCCGACGTCAGCGTGGATGCCAACCGGAAGCTGACCGTGCACAAGGTCACCGTGGCCGCCGACGTCGGGCCGATCGTCAATCTCAGCGGGGCCGAGAACCAGGCCGAAGGCTCCGTGGTCGACGGCTTCAGCACGGCGCTGGGCCAGCAGATCACGTTCGAGAACGGCCGCGCCGAACAGGCGAACTTCGATCGGTACCCGCTGCTGCGCCTGCCGCACGCGCCGCCGGTCGAGGTGCACTTCGTCGCCTCCGACTTCGCCCCCACCGGCCTCGGCGAACCGGTGCTGCCCCCGGTCGCCCCGGCGATCTGCAACGCGATCTACGCCGCCTGCGGCCAGCGCGTGCGCACGCTGCCACTGCTGGAGGAAGGCTTCAGCGTGTAGCGATTCGACACCCCGCAAGGCCCAGCGCTCGTCTTGAGAAGCGTAATGAGAATCATTATCATCATATCCTCGGGCCGCAGGTAGAACCGGTTGGACGGCTACTTTTGAAAGACACCTTCGCTTCCACACTCGAATCGCTGCGACGCGGCCAGACGGGCATCATCAAAGCGGTGGATGCGTCCGACCCCGCCGTGCAGCGCCTGATGGTGCTCGGCCTCGTGGCCGGCGCCGAGGTCGAGTTCACCGGCGCGGCCATCGGCGGCGATCCGCTCGAGTTCCGCCTCTTCGGTAACGGCATCTCGCTGCGCCGCGAACAGGCCCGGCACTTCGAAGTCATGGCCGTTGGCTAGCACGCGCGCGATCAGCATCCCGGTCGAGCGCGTCTCGATCAGGCAGTATCCCCGTGCGACCATCGCGGTCGTCGGCAATCCCAACTCCGGCAAGAGCACCCTGTTCAACCGGCTCACCGGGCTGCGCCAGAGCACCGCGAACTACCCGGGGGTCACGGTCGAGAAGCACATCGGGGTCGCGAAGCTCGACGACGCGGTGTTCGAGCTGGTCGACCTGCCCGGGACCTTCTCGTTGAGCGCACACTCGCTGGAAGAGCGTATCGCGGTCGACGTCGTGATGGGCCGCATGCGCGGCGTGAAGAAACCGGCCGGCATACTCGCCGTGGTCGCCGCGAACAACCTGTACCAGGGCCTGTTCCTCGTGCAGCAGCTCATCGAGCTCGGCCTGCCGGTCGTGGTCGCGCTGACGATGTCGGATGCCGCGGAAGCGGCGGGCCTGAAGATCGATGTCGACAAGCTCACCGGCTTCCTCGGCGGCGCGATCGTCTGCCCGATTGTCGCCACTACGGGGCAGGGGATGGGTTCCCTCCGGCGCGCGCTGGCCGCGCTGCCCGATGCGAAGGTACCGGATGCGCCGGCGTTCTGGCCCGAGCTGCGCGAAGTCGCCGAACAACTCTCGCGGGAATCCAACGGCACGATGCGAAGCGTCGAGATCGAGCGCGCATTGATCGACGGCGCGAACGGACCGCCCGTGGTCGACGTCTCCGCGGGCACGCTGACGGGGCGCATGCGCGAGGCGCGCGCCCGCCTGTTCGAAGGCCGGCCGCCGCTGGCAGAGGAAGCGCAGCGCCGTTACGACTGGGTGCGGAGTGTCCTCTCGGAGGTGCAGACGGCGAATCCCGCCTACCGCACCTGGGGGGCGCGCGTCGCCGCTTTCTCCAACCGGCCGGTACCGGGCACGATCGGGCTGTTCGTGGTCATGGCCGTCGTGTTCCAGGCGGTCTTCGCCTGGGCGACGCCGATGATGGACGCGATCGATGCCGCCACCGCTGCGGCCGGTGCCTGGGTGTCGTCTACGCTGCCGGACAGCGCACTCACGAGCCTCATCGCCGACGGCGTGATCGCCGGTGTCGGCAGCGTGGTCGTGTTCCTGCCGCAGATCGTGATCCTGTTCCTGTTCATCATCGTGCTCGAGGATTCGGGCTATCTCGCGCGCGCGGCCTATCTCATGGACCGTGTGATGCGTTCGGTCGGACTCTCCGGGCAATCGATCATTCCCATGATCTCGAGCTTCGCGTGCGCGGTTCCGGGCGTGATGGCAACCCGGGTCATCCCGAACCGGCGCGACCGCATTGCGACCATCCTCGCGGCGCCGTTCATGACCTGTTCCGCACGCCTGCCGGTGTACGCCCTGCTGATTGCCGCTTTCGTGCCGGCAACGGCGGTTGGCTGGTTCAACCTGCAGGGGCTCGTGCTGCTCGGCCTGTACCTGCTCGGCATCGTCGCGGGCGTGCTGACGGCGCTCCTGCTGCGGCAGACGGCGCTGCGCGGACCGAAGCCCGCGTTTGCGCTGATGCTGCCGGAGTTCCGCCGGCCCAACCTGCGCACCGTGGGGATACAGTTGCTGGGACGAGTCAAGGTGTTCCTGCGCCGCGCGGGCACCGTGATCTTCACGGTTGCCGTGATCGTGTGGGCGCTCGCCTATTACCCGCGCTCGGACGCGCTGCAGCAGGCAGCCGACGTTCGCCTCGCGCAGGCGCAGGCCACCTTGTCGGGCGATGAGCTGGATGCGGCTCGGGCGAGTATCGTCAACGATGCGGCGGCCGCGCAGCTCGAGCAGAGTTGGCTCGGCCGCGCCGGCAAGGTGCTGGCGCCGGTGTTTCACCCGCTGGGCTGGGACTGGAAGATCTCGGCGGCGGTAATCGCGGGCTTTCCCGCGCGTGAAGTCGTGATCGCCGTCCTCGGCACCGTGTACGCCGTGGGTGACGAGGCGAGCGAAGCGACGCTCAGCCAACGCCTTAAATCGGCGACCTGGCCCGACGGCTCGCCCGTGTTCACGCTGCCGATGGTGTTCGGGCTGCTCATCTTCTACGCCTGGTGCCTGCAGTGCGCGGCGACGCTTGCCGTGATCCGCCGCGAGACCAATAGCTGGCGCTGGCCGGTATTCGCCTGGACCTACATGACGCTGATGGGCTACTTCGGAGCGATGCTCGTTTACCAGGTCGGCAGCGCGTAGCCGACAGGCTTCCGCTCCCGGGCCTCCCTTGGCGATCGAGTACCTGCGGCGCAGCGCACCGGGAGTGCTGCTGGCGTGCCTGCTGGGCACGGCGGGACTGCTGCTTGCGGAGGTGCCGTTTTTTGCCCGCTGGCAAATGGGCGCGCTCACGCTCGCAATCGTGCTCGGCATGCTGATCGGCAATGCCTGCGGCCGGCACCTGCCGCCGGTGCTGGTCCCCGGCATCGCCGTTGCGCAAAAGAACCTGCTGCGGCTGGGGATCGTCCTTTATGCCCTGCGCGTCACCTTCCAGGAGATCGCCGCCGTCGGCTTGCCCGGTCTTGCGCTGGACGTATTCGTGATCGTGAGCGTTCTCGGGCTCGGCACCTGGGTGGGGCAGCGCTGGCTGGGACTCGACCGCGACACGGCCATCCTGACCGCGAGCGGCAGCGCGATCTGCGGCGCGGCGGCGGTGCTGGCCGTCGAACGTGTCTTGCGCGCCGAGCCCGGCAAGGTGGCGGTCGCCGTCGCGACCGTGGTGTTGTTCGGCACGCTGGACATCTTCCTGTACCCGGCGCTCTTTCCCTGGCTCGGCCTGGATGCGCACGCGTTCGGCCTGTTCACCGGCGCGACGGTGCACGAGGTGGCTCAAGTCGTCGCGATCGGCACTGCCATCAGCCCCGCCACGGCGGAGACCGCGGTGATCGTGAAGCTGACGCGGGTCATGCTGTTGATGCCGGTGCTGGTGCTCATCGGCTGGCGGGTGGGACGCCGGGCGGAGGGCGGAGATCGGCCGCCGGTCGTGCCGGGCTTTGCGCTGGGGTTCGTCGGCGTCGCGATCCTGAACTCGGTCGTGACCATTCCCGAGGACGTCAGGTCAAGGCTGCTGACGTTCGACACCTTCCTGCTCGCGGCCGCGATGGCGGCGCTCGGGATGGAGACGCGTTGGGCCCGCCTGCGCGCGTTGGGGCCGCGGCCGCTGCTGCTCGCGTTCCTGCTGTTCCTGTGGTTGTTCCTGGCCGGGCTCGTCGTGGCCCACTGGCTGATGTAGAGGGTCAGTGCAGCCGCGGCAGGACCTCGAACACGGCGCGGGCGGCCAGGTGACCGCCGAGCGCGAGCGCCACAACACCCGCCACTTCCACCAGGATGACCGGGACCGCCGGGGCGTCGCCGAATCCGCCCGTCTTCGCCCGCCAGGCGGCGGCTATGAGGAACAGCACGAACGCCGATCCCATCCACAGGATGTGCCGCTGCACCGTGTTGTTGTTCTGGGCGTCGTTCGGCAGGCGGACGTAATCGAACAGCCCCGCGGCCACGGTCGGCAGCGTGGTCACGACCCCGGCCCACAACAGGCCGTGGGCCAGGGCAGTGCCGTCGACCCCGGGCATGGCAGGCAGGACCCCCGCCCACAGCGCCAGGTCGAGCACCACCGCGGTCGTGTAGAACGCGATGGGGAAGTGCACGAACAGCGGGTGCAGGCGGTAGGGAAGCTCAGACATTCAGGAAGACGGCAAGCAGCAGCACGAAGCCGGTGACGGCCAGCAACGCGTGCAGCACGACCACGCCTTTCGGCGGCAGCTCGTTTTTGGCGTGGCGCGTTGCCAGCCAGAAACCGCCGAGTGCCGCGACGACGAAGAACCCGAAAGACCACTTCAGGAGCGGCGCGGCAGCGTCGCCCAACAGGAGGACCAGCAACAGCACCAGCCCGGTGGCGCCCAGCAGCGCGTGCAGGATGGAGAGCGCCCACGGCGCCAGCTTGTCCCTGAGAACGTGCAGGGCAAGCACGATACCGCCCACCGCCCCAATGCCAAACACGATGACCGCAACAGTTAACATTCTTGTTTACTCCCTTTTTGCCCCCGTGACAGGAGGAAAGCCGCGCGCTCAAATTCAGTCTAGGTTTGCGCTTTTATTTTTGTCAATATAAGTATGTATAAAGTGGATTAAGGCCTGGATCGTTTATGAGCAGTTCCGCCTCCCCCCTCGCCGCCTTCGGCGAACGCCAGCAGCGCCTGTTGACCCTGTTGCTGGAAAACAAGCAGGGGCAGAGCGCCGACGAGCTGGCGCAAGCCCTGGAGATCAGCCGCAGCGCGGTTCACCAGCACCTGGGCGCGCTGGCCGGCGGGGGGTACCTGGAGAAGACGCCGCTGGCGCCGAAAGGCGGACGTCCGGGCTTCGCCTGGCGCCTGTCGGAGCGCGGCGTACACCTGTTCCCGAAGCACTACGCCATGTTCGCCGAGCTGCTGCTCGCCGGCATGCAGGACAGCCTCGGCAGCGAAGGCCTGAGTGCATCCATGCGGCGCATGGGACGACTCCTCGGCGAGCAGAACCTGCACCGGATGAAAGGGCGCACGCCCGCCGAGCGGATCGAGGAGCTGGCGCGCATCATGCGCGAGCTGGGCTACCAGGCGCGCGCCGAGGCCGACGAGGCGGGTGAACTCTCGATGATCGATGCCCGGAACTGCATCTGGCACGACCTGGCGCGCCGCCACGCCCAGGTGTGCGAGCTCGACATCTCGCTTGCGGAAACGCTGCTCGACGCCGACGTCGCCCACGTGGAGTGCATGGTGCGCGGCGGCGGTTCCTGCCGGTTTCGCGTACGTCCCCGGAAGCCGGAGTAGCGGCCCGCCCGCTTCCATTGTCGGACCGCGGGTGAGAGAGTTCCGACCGTGACGGTCCCGAGCCCCCCAGCACGAGAGCAAGAGGCGCCAGCCGCGCGCGGCTTCCGCATGCCCGCGGAATGGGCGCCCCACCAGGCCACCTGGATCTCCTGGCCGCACAAGCGGGAAAGCTGGCCGGGCAACTTCGCGGCGGTCGAGCCGGTCATGGTCAAGGCGGTGAGCGCACTCAGCAGGAGCGAGCCGGTGCGCATCAACGTCCTCGACCAGGCACACGAGAAGCACGTCGCCAGTCTCCTGGAAGGGCACGCCGATCGCGAACGGGTAATCTTTCACCGCATTCCCACGAACGACGCCTGGTGCCGCGACCACGGCGCGATATTCGTGACGCGCAGCGGTACCGGGGAACCGGCACTCGCGCTCGATTTCCGCTTCAACGCCTGGGGCGGCAAGTACCCGCCGTACGATCTCGACGACGCGGTGCCGCGAGGCATGGCGGAGGTGCTCGGGGTGCCGCGTCATCCTGTCGACATGGTGCTCGAAGGCGGCTCGATCGACGTCAACGGCGCGGGCGCGCTGCTCACGACGGAGCAATGCCTGCTGCACCCTAACCGCAACCCGTCGCTCGCTCGCACGGACATCGAGCGGGTGCTCGGCGAGACGCTGGGCGTGGAACAGGTTCTGTGGCTCGGCGAGGGCATCGTCGGGGACGACACGGACGGGCACGTGGACGACCTGACCCGCTTCGTCGCCGCGGACACCGTCGTGACGGTGATCGAGCACGACCGGCAGGACGAGAATTTCGTCGCGCTCGCCGAGAACCGCGCGCGCCTGGATCGATTCCGCCTGGCCGACGGCCGCCCGCTCAGGGTGGTCGAGCTGGCGATGCCGCGGCCGGTCGAGTGGAAGGGCGAGCGCCTGCCCGCGAGCTATGCGAACTTCTACATCGGCAACCGGGTCATCCTGATGCCGGTGTTCCGCGACCCGGCCGACGAGCCGAACCGCGCGCTCCTTGCCCGGTGCTTCCCCGGCCGCGAGGTCGTTGCCATCGACTGCCGCGAGCTCGTGCTCGGGCTCGGCACTTTCCACTGCCTCACGCAGCAGGTGCCTGTGTTTTAATGTAGGCGCCCGCCAGGCGGGCGGCCTCACCGTCGTTTATCGCCCGCATGGCGGGCTCCTGCAGGAGACGTTCCCCGATGACCGCGATCAGCGATTTCGTCCGTCACCATTACCGTCACTTCAACGCCGCCGCGCTGGTCGACGCGGCCGACGGCTACATCCGGCACCTCGACGAGGGCGGGGTGATGTTCATGACGCTCGCCGGTGCCATGAGCACGGCGGAGCTCGGCTTGTCGCTCGCGGAGATGATTCGCGAGCAAAAGGTGCACGCCGTCTGCTGCACCGGCGCCAACCTCGAGGAAGACGTGTTCAACCTCGTCGCGCACGAGCACTACGTGCGCGTGCCGCACTATCGCCACCTGACCGCGGAAGACGAGGAGGCGCTGCTCGCACGGCACCTGAACCGGGTCACGGACACCTGCATCCCCGAGGAGGAAGCGATTCGCCGCATCGAGCGCGCGGTGCTCGACGTGTGGATGGATGCCGACAGGCAGGGGGAGCGCCGCTTCCCGCACGAGTTCCTGTACGACGTGCTGCGCTCCGGGAAGCTCGAGGAACACTACCAGATCGACCCGAAGGACAGTTGGCTGCTGGCCGCGGCCGAGCGCGACCTGCCGATCATCGTGCCGGGCTGGGAAGATTCGACGCTCGGCAACATCTACGCGTCGCACTGCATCACGGGCGAGATATCCAACGTGCACACGGTGCGCACGGGCATCGAGTACATGATGGTGCTGGCCGACTGGTACGAGGAGACGTCCGCCGACGCGTCCATCGGCTTTTTCCAGATCGGCGGCGGCATCGCGGGCGATTTCCCGATCTGCGTCGTGCCGATGCTGGAGCAGGACCTGCGCCGCCAGGACATCCCGCGCTGGGGCTACTTCTGCCAGATCAGCGATTCGACGACGAGCTACGGCAGCTACTCGGGTGCCGTCCCGAACGAGAAGATCACCTGGGGCAAGCTCTCGGCGGACACGCCGAAGTACATCATCGAGTCCGACGCGACCATCGTCGCGCCGCTGATCTTCGCCTGCGTGCTCGGCAAGTAGTGACGCCGATGGACTGGACGCTCGACGATGCCCGCGATCTCTACCGGCTCGACGCGTGGAGCGACGGTTTTTTTACGGTCAACGACCTCGGCCACATCGCCATAAAGCCGTTCGAGGACCGGGACCTCATCATCGACGTCATGGACGTGATCGCCGAGGCGCGGCGGCGCGAGATCGCGTTCCCGCTGCTGCTGCGCTTCCAGGACGTGCTGCGCGCTCGCGTGCGCCGCCTGAACCTCGCGTTCGGCGCGGGCATCGAGGAAGCGGGCTACCGGAACCGCTACCGCGGCGTGTACCCGATCAAGGTCAACCAGCTACACGAAGTCGTGGAAGAGGTGCTGGACGCCGGCAAGGCCTGGGACATGGGGCTCGAGTGCGGCTCGAAAGCGGAGCTGATCGCGGCGCTGCCGCACCTGCAAAGTGACGAGACGCTCCTGGTCTGCAACGGCGTCAAGGACCGCCCGATGCTGGCGCTGATCCTGTCCGCCCAGCGGCTCGGCAAGAGCGTCATTCCCGTGATGGAGAAGTACGCGGAATTCGAGCAGTTGATGGCGCTCGCGGCCGACGCCGGGCAGCCACCGCAGTTCGGCGTGCGTATCCGCTTGCGCACGGCCGGTGCCGGCAAGTGGGCGGACTCCGGCGGTTACCGTTCCAAGTTCGGCGTTTCGCTGCCGGAGCTCATGGAGCTGGTCGAGCGGCTCGAATCGGACGATCGCCGCGATGCATTCGTGCTGCTGCACTTCCACCTCGGCAGCCAGATCGCCGACATCCAGGTGCTGCGGCAGGCGGTGCGCGAGATGGCGCAGATCTATGCCGAGCTGGTGAAGCGCGGTATCAACGTGCGCTTCTTCGACGTCGGCGGCGGGCTCGGCGTCAACTACTCCGGCGGTTACGACGAAACCGGCATCAACTACAGCCTGCAGGAATACGCCAACGCGGTGGTGTACGCCGTCATGGAAGTGTGCGACGCGCAGGGCGTGCCGCATCCCGTGCTGATGTCCGAAAGCGGCCGCGGCATTACCGCGCACCACTCGCTGCTGGTCGTGGAAACCCTGGGTGCGTATCGCAAGGATCGCATACCGGAGAACTTTGCCGTGCCTGCCGATGCCCATCCCCTGGCGCGCGACCTCTCCGAGATACTCGAACGCGTGCAGTCGCCGAAGGGCAAGCCGCTGCGCGTGAGCCAGCTCCTGGAAGCCTGCCACGACGTCGTGCAGATCCACCGCGATGCCGCCACCCTTTTCGGCATGGGCCACCTGCCGCTCGAGCAGAATGCGCTGGTCGAACGTTACTACTGGAGCTGCTGCTCGGCACTGCTGAAGCGGCTGCGTGCGGCGGAGCCGGATCCCCTGCCCGCGGAGTACCACGAGCTGGAAGAGAAGCTCGTCGACCAGTACCTCTGCGATTTTTCGGTGTTCCAGTCGATGCTGGACCACTGGGCGATCGACCAGCCTTTTCCCATCATGCCGCTGCACCGCCTCGACGAGCGGCCGGCGAGGCGCGCGCTGCTGGTCGACCTGACCTGCGATTCCGACGGCAAGGTCAGCCACTACGTGTCGTCACGCGACGATAAATCGTTCCTGGAATTGCACCTGCTGCGGCCCGGCGAGCCGTATTACCTCGGCTTTTTCCTGATGGGCGCGTACCAGGATATCATGGGCGATGCGCACAACCTCTTCGGCCGCGTCTCCGAGGCGCACATCTATGGCGACGGCGAGGAAGAGGGCAACTTCTGGATCGAGAAGGTCATTCCCGGCACCGAGGTGCAGGAGATCCTGGCGCAAGTGCAGTACTTCCCCAACGACCTGCGGCGGCGCATGGAGGCACTCGTGAAGGAAAAGATCGAAGCGGGCGGCATTCGCCCGAAACGCGGCATGGAGATACTCGAGCAGTACACGCAGTTCTTCCGCGGCGGCACTTACTACGACCCGCGCGAGCCGCGTGCCGCGGGCGGGACGGTGGAAAAGTGAACGCGAGCGCACGCAGTGTTCGCATCGGCCTCGTGCAGATGCAGTGCTCGGAAGATCCGCAGGAAAACACCGAAAAAGCAGTCTCGATGACCCGGGAAGCCGCGGCGCAGGGCGCGCAGGTGATCTGCCTGCCCGAGCTGTTCCGCTCGCGGTATTTCTGCCAGAGCGAGGACGCCGGCCGCTTCGACCTGGCGGAGCCCGTGCCGGGGCCGACCACGGAAACGTTCGCGGCGCTCACCGCCGAGCTCGACGTGGCCGTTATCGTCAGCCTGTTCGAAAAGCGGGCGCCCGGGCTTTACCACAACACCACGGCGGTGGTGGACCGGCAGCGCGGCTACATCGGCAAGTACCGCAAGATGCACATCCCGGACGACCCGCGATACTACGAGAAATACTATTTCACGCCCGGCGATCTCGGCTTCCGGAGCTTCGACACGGAGAGTGCGCAGCTCGGTGTGCTGATCTGCTGGGACCAGTGGTACCCGGAAGCGGCGCGGCTCACGGCGTTGCAAGGCGCGGAAATATTGTTCTATCCGACCGCGATCGGCTGGCATCCGGAAGAAAAGGATGCGGTGGGCGCGGACCAGCATGCGGCCTGGGAGACGATGCAGCGCTCGCATGCGATCGCGAACGGCTGCTTCGTCGTCGCGGTCAACCGCACGGGTTTCGAACCGGATCCCGCGGGCGAGGGCGGCATCGAGTTCTGGGGCCAGAGCTTCGTCGCGGCGCCCGACGGGCGCATCCTCGAACGCGCGCCGGTGGACGAGGAATGCGTCCTCGTCGTGGAAGCGAGGCTCGGCGAGATGGCCCACTCCCGCCACGGCTGGCCTTTCTTCCGCGACCGCCGCATCGACGCCTACAGCGACATCACGCAGCGCTACCTGGATCGCGACTGAGCCATCGTCCGACCCTGGAGGCGCAACGAAGTCGCCGGACCGCCCGCGGGCGGGTGTAAAATCCCGGGTCCGGGGAGTGCGTCGGCTCCCCGCCCAGGCACGGCCTCCCAGGACCGAGCACAACTCTCGTTGCGTGGGGTCATCCAAGGTGAACGAGGACCTGTTAGGGGGTTTCCGGCTCGGCGGCCTGCAGGTCGACCCGGTCCGCCGGCTCGTCACGGGCCGAACCGGTACTCGCCGCCTGTCGCCGCGCGCCATGGAAGTGCTGTTGCGCCTGGCAAGCCAGCCGCGCCTGGTCTGGACCCGCGCCGAGCTGCTGCGTGAGGTGTGGGGCGAAAGCGGCGGCAGCCCCGAAGCCCTGCACCACGCGATCAGCGACCTGCGCCACGTGCTGGACGACCACCCGGACCGGCCGCGCTACATCCAGACCGTGCCACGCCAGGGCTATCGACTGCTCGTCGAGCCGGTGGCCGGCCCTGCGGCGCCGCCTGCCGGGCTCCCCGGACCGGACGGCGGCAGGGCGACCTTCGCGGATGCCGTCAAACGCAGCGGTGTCGTGGAGACGGGGCTCGCCTACCTGGTCTTCGGCTGGCTCGTCATCCAGGTCGCCGACGCGACCTTCGAGCAGCTCATGGTGCCGCCGTGGGTCGGCACCTTCGTCACGGTGCTGGTGATCGCCGGGTTCCCGCTCGCCGTGCTCATCGCCTGGCTGCTGGATGCCTTCGGCCGGACGCGGCGCCGGGGCCCGCGGGCGGCCTTGAACACTGCCGGCCGCACGGCGCTGTGCATCGGCAGCGCGATGGCGCTCGCCGCGGCCGGCATGTACGTCTACGACCGGTCGATGGGGCTGCCGATCACCTATGCGCAGTTGCCGCGTCCCGCCCCCGAGCTGGCATCGGCGACGCCGATCGAGCCGAATTCCATCGCCGTCCTCAGGTTCCTCAATATCGACGGGAGCGAAGAGACCGAGATCTTCAGCAACGGGCTCGCCGAGGACGTGATGAGCCGGCTCGCAAGCGTGCCGAGCTTGCGCGTATCCGCCCGCGGCGACTCGTTCTCGCTGCCGCCGAATGCCTCGTCGGAAGCGGTGCGGGCGCGGCTGCGCGTGCGCTTCTATCTCGAAGGCAGCGTCAGGCTGAAAGATCGCGCGCTGCGCGTCGTCATTCACCTCATCAATTCGGAAAACGGGTTCCGCGTGCTTTCGCGCACCTTCAGCCGCGACCGCGCCGAGTTCTTCGAGGTGCAGGACCAGATCACGAACCTGACCGTCGCGAGCCTGCGGGTGGTCCTGCCGGCCGAGACGCAGGTGGGCTCGGGCATCTATGGGGAGCGCACCGACGTGGACGCGTACGTGCTGTACCGCCGCGGCATGGACGTGCTGCACCGTCCCATGACGGCGGCCTCGGTCGAGGAAGCGCTGGACTGGTTCCGCCGCTCGCTCGAGATCGATCCGGAGTTCGCCGCCGCGCATGCCGGCATCTGTGCTGCCCACGTGCAAGGCTTCGACGTCACCAGCGACCTGGTCAACATCGGGGCGGCGGAAAACGCCTGTGCGCGGGCGATCGCCCACAACCCCAACCTGGACGTGGTGCACGCGGCGCTGGGCCGCTTGTACGCCGGGACCGGCCGCGACCGGGAGGCGGCGGCAGCGTTCCACCGCGCCCTCGAAATCAACGTCAACAGCGTGGAGGCGCTGCACGGGCTGGCGGAGATTCACTATCGCGCGCAGCGGCTCGCAGATGCCGAAACCTTGTACCACCGGGCCCTGGGCCTGCAACCGGGCAACTGGGCGACTCACCACAGGTTCGGCTGGTTTCTCTACCAGAACGGGCGTTACGACGAGGCGGCCGAGCAGTTCCGCAACATCGTGTCCATCGATCCGAACAACATGCAGGGGTATTCGAGCCTCGGCAGTGCCCTGATGCTGTCCGGCAACCTCACCGAGGCCCTTCCGGCCCTGCTGCGCGCCATAGAGATCGAGCCGCGCAACGACACCTACAGCAATCTCGGGCTGCTGTACTACTACCTGGGGAAAATGCCGGACGCCGTCGCCGCGCACCGCCGGGCCATCGCGCTCGCGCCGAACGATCACCTGGCCTGGGCGAACCTCGGCGACGCGCTCTCGTTCACGTCGGACAAAGAGGCGGCGCGCGAAGCATTCGGCACCGCGGAACGGCTTGCGGAGAGCAAGCTCTCGATTAATCCCAACGACGCGGGAACGCTGATCGATCTCGCCTGGATCGAAGCGATGCTGGATAAGCCTGAGGAGGCGCGGCGCCTGGTCGCGCGCGCACGCGAGCTGACGCCCGGCGACCCGTACGTGCATTTCGTGAGTGCGCTCGTGACCATCCATGCAGGCGGCGACGACACGGCTCTCTACGACGACCTGCAAGCCGCGGTGCAGATGGGTTATCCGCTGAAGCTCCTGGCGGCAGAGCCGCACCTGGGAAGCTTGCGCGGCCAGCCGGAGTTCGCGGCGCTGACCGGCGCGCGCGTGGCGGAGAGGAAGCCCTGAAACTTTGCACGAGGACGACAGACGCGAGGAGCAGAAAATGAACAACAAGGCGAAGATGCTGGCGGTGGGATCGGTGGCGCTCCTGGCCGGCTGCGCGCAAATGGCCGGGAGAGACTGCAACGATACCGTGACCGTGAACTACCGGGCCGCGAGTCTCCGCGCAAGCCCGGAACTGGCCGAAGTCTGCCCCGGCGGGACGCTGACCGTCAGGTTGAGGCCGCCCGCCGCGGCGGGAGCCGCGCGTACGGCGCCGGGATCCGCGAACCCGAACGCCAACTGGCTGTCCGGTCGGGCAGCGAAAGGCGACCGGATCGAGCTCGTTCCCGACGAGAACGAAGTCGAAGTCGGGGAGACCTACAAGTACAACATCACCATCGACGGGATCGGCACGCTGGACCCCAGGGTGAGGGTAATCCGGTCTGCCGCCAAGTGACGATGCGCGCCGATACGGGGGCGAATAGTTGCGCCCGGTCTGCTACCGTCACGCGCCATGGCGGCAAAGCAGCGACGACATTCGCGCCGATCGCGCGCACGCGGTAAGGCGGCAAGCACTTCCCGGTGGCGGCGCATGCTGCGCGCCGCGCGCAAGCGGCCGCTGCTTTCGCTTGCCGCCTGCCTGCTCGCGGCGTTCACGATCTACGTCGCGGTGCTGAACTGGCAGATTACCGCGCGCTTCGAGGGCCGCCGCTGGGACCTGCCGGCGCACGTCTACGCGCGGCCGCTCGAGCTCTACGCCGGGCTCGCCCTGACGGCCGACCAACTCGAAGCCGAGGTATCGCGGCTCGGCTACCGCGCGGTCGCGGAGCGGCCGGACGAGCCCGGCACGTTCCGCCGCTACCGCAACCGCTTCGAGCTCCGGACCCGTCCGTTTGCCTTCTGGGACGGCGCGCAGCCCGCCCGCTACTACGCCGTCACCTTCGACGACGGGCGCGTCGCCGGCCTGTCGAATGGCTACGACCAGGTGGCCATCGGGCGCATCGAGCCGTTGCTGGTCGGGAGTATCTTTCCCGATAGCGGGGAAGACCGGCTGGTGGTGACGCCGGAAGACGTGCCGCCGTTGTTGCCGGCGGCGCTGAAAGCGGTCGAGGACCGGCGCTTCGACGAGCATTTCGGAGTCGACCCGATCGCGCTGGCGCGCGCGCTTGCCGCCAACGTGCGCGCGGGCGAGGTCACGCAGGGTGGCAGCACGCTAACGCAGCAGCTCGTCAAGAACTATTTCCTCGACAACCGCCGGACGCTCCTCCGCAAGCTCAAGGAAGCGATCATGGCGGTCATTCTCGAGCTGCACTACGACAAGGCCGACATCCTGAACGCGTACATCAACGAGGTGTACATGGGCCAGCAGGGCAACCGCGCAATCCACGGTTTCGGCCTGGCCAGCCGCTTTTATTTCAGCCGGCCGCTGGACGAGCTGGAATTGCACCAGGTCGCGCTGCTCGTTGCGATCGTGCGCGGCCCCGGCTACTACAACCCGGAACGCTTCCCGGACCGTGCCAGGGCGCGCCGCAACCTCGTGCTGGCGCAGATGGCGGAGCAGGGCGTCGTCCCGGCCGCCCGGGCAGAGCAGGCCGCGCGCCAGGATCTCGGCCTGTGGGACGCGCAAACTTTCGGCGCCGGCTGGTATCCCGCCTACCTCGATCTCGTGCGGCAGCAACTCGCCCGCCACTACCGCGACGAGGACCTGACGCGCGAGGGGCTGCAGGTGTTTACCGCGCTGGACCCGGTGGTGCAGGCCACGGCGGAACGGCGCCTCACCGCCGGCCTGGAACGGCTGGACGGGGCCCGCGCCGCGGACGGCGCCGTGCTGAACGGCGCGGTGGTCGTGGCCACTGCCCAGCCCGGCGAGGTGATCGCGGTTGTCGGCGGTCGCGAGGCCGGGTACGCGGGTTTCAACAGGGCCCTCGATGCGCGCCGCCCGATAGGTTCGCTCGTGAAGCCGGCCGTGTACCTCGCGGCGCTCGAAACCGGCCGCTACACGCTCGCGAGCACCGTCGACGACAGCCCGGTGGATATCGAGCTCCCGAACGGCGACACCTGGACGCCGACGAACTTTCACGGGGAGAGCCACGGCAGGGTGACGCTGCTGCGCGCCCTCGCCGAGTCGATGAATCTCGCGACGGTACGGCTGGGGCTGGACATCGGTGTCGAGCGGGTCGCGGCCATGCTCGGCAGACTCGGCTTCGGCGGACGGGTGGCGCCTTACCCGTCGCTCCTGCTCGGCGCGGTCGATATGACGCCGCTGGAGGTGGTGCAGGTATACGGCACGTTCGCCGCGGGCGGTTTCCACACGCCGCTGCGTGCGGTGCGTGCGGTCGTCGACGCCGCGGGGGAACCGCTGCAGCGTTACCCGCTCGAAATCACACAGGCCGTGGACGGCAGCGCTGTTTACCGCCTGGACCAGGCGCTGGTCCAGGTGATGCGTCGCGGCACCGGCAAGAGCGCCGGCGACCTGTTGTCCGGGATCACGGTTGCCGGCAAGACCGGCACGTCCGACGGCCTTCGCGATAGCTGGTTCGCGGGATTCACGGGCGAGCACGTGATGGCCGTGTGGGTGGGCTACGACGACAACCGGCCGGCCGGGCTGACCGGGGCGACCGGCGCGCTGCCCATCTGGGCGGCCATCGTGCGGGACATCGGCAGCGCGCCGCTGGCCGCCGCGCCGCCGGCCGGCCTCGAGCCGCGCTGGATACAATATGAGACCGGTGTCGAGGTGTCGCGCGGCTGCGACGGCGCCGTGGAGCTGATGCTGCCGCCGGGCACGGTGCTCGAGCGCGGCCCCCGCTGCGGCTTCGACCTGCGCCGACTGGGTGAAGGGACAATGGAATGGCTGAAAAAGGCGATCAATTGAGCTTGCGCGTGCTCGCGTGGCTGGCGCTCGCCGGCGCGGCGGGCTGCGCAACGAGCCCGCCGGGGCCCGTCGTGCCGGACGGCGACCCGGGCGCCGTCTCGCCCGCGCCGGCGGCAACGCGGAGCGGGCTTGGCCCCGCGGGCGAGGCGCTGTTCATCCAGGGCGCAAACGAGCGCCGTGCCGGTGACTACGGCGCGGCGGCGGCGACGCTCGAGCGGGCGCTGCGGATCGAACCGACGGCGCCCGCGCTCTGGCTGGAGCTTGCGCGCGTGCGCCTGCTGCAGGGTGAGCTCGGGCTGGCAGAGCAGCTCGCGCGGAAGGCGGGGTCGCTGGCGGCACCGGGATCGCCGGCGGCAGAGGAAAGCCGGCGGCTCCTCGCGGAGGCGCTACAGCGGTGACCGGTCCGCCTGGTCGCGCGCGATGGAGTCGATGAACGCCGCTTTGCGCGGGTCGACGTAGAAGGAGTTGGCGAGCACCATGTAGCCCTTGTCGCCGCTGCTGGTCTCGATCAGGTACAGGGTGGCGTCGTCCCCGGGGTCGGTGCCCATGTCCACGGCCTGGCTCCAGACGATGCGGGCATCCCCCGGCTCGTACCGCTCGCCGCTTTCGTGGCAGCACAAGGCTTCGCCCTCGATGGCGAAGTTGTGCGTGAACCCGCGGGCTTCCGCCCGGCGCAGGAGTTGCGAGATATCGTTGGAACGGTATTCGGGCATACCGACAGGGTAGTTCTATTTTGGGGATTTGTGAACTCGGCGACTCGTGCCGGGCAGTTGGCATAGACTGGCGGGCATGAGCGACAAAAATCCCCGCAGGAGCCTCGCGACCCACGAGGTCACGAACCAGCCGCGGCCGTTCGAGGACGTGAACCTCTATACCCTCGACACCGCGCTGCAGGAAGCGGTGTCGCGGGAAGGCGCCGGCTGGGCCGCGGAGCGCCTCGCAGGCACCGGTGCGCGCGCGGGTTCCGCCGAAGTCCAGGACTGGGCCCGGCAGGCGAACCGCCATCCGCCCGTCCTGCAGGCTTTCGACCGCTTCGGCGCGCGCCTGGACGAAGTGGAGTTCCACCCGGCGTACCACCGGCTCATGGCTTTCGGGCTCGAAGCCGGCGTCAGCTCTGTTGCCTGGAGCAGCGGGGAGGGCGGGCACGTCGCGCATGCCGCGCTCATGTACCTCCTCATGCAGGCCGACGCCGGCGTCTGCTGCCCGTTCTCGATGACCTACGCGGCCGTGCCCGCGCTCCGCCTCCAGCCGGAGCTGGCGGCCGAGTGGGAGCCGCGGGTGCTGGCTGCCGCCTACGATGCGCGCAGCCTTCCCGCCGCGGAGAAAACGGCCGCCACGCTGGGCATGGCCATGACCGAGAAGCAGGGCGGCTCGGACGTCCGCGCCAACACCACGCGCGCGGTGCGCACTTCCGCGGACGGCGATTACGAGCTGACCGGGCACAAGTGGTTCTGCTCCGCGCCGATGAGCGACGCCTTTCTCGCGCTCGCGCAAACGGCAGCGGGGCTCTCGTGCTTCCTGGTGCCGCGCTGGCGGCCCGACGGCACGCGCAACCCGATTCGCCTGATGCGGCTCAAGGACAAGCTGGGCGACCGTTCGAATGCCTCGTCGGAGATCGAGCTCGACGGCGCGTGGGGGCGGCTCGTCGGCGAGGAAGGGGAGGGCGTGCGCACCATCATCGGCATGGTGCAGGGGACGCGCCTCGACTGCCTGGTCGGCTCCGCGGGGCTCATGCGTGCGGCGCTCGCGAACGCGATCGACCACTGCCGGCAGCGCCGCGCTTTCGGCCGCGAGCTCGCGGCGCAGCCGGCCATGGCGCGCGTGCTGGCCGACCTGGCGCTGGAGCAGGAGGCGGCGCTGGCACTCGCGTTTCGCGTCGCGCGCGCGTTCGACCGGGCCGCGGCGTCCGAGCGCGAGGCGGCGCTCGCCCGCATCCTCACGCCGATCGCGAAGTACTGGGTGTGCAAGCGCGCACCGGCTTTCGCCGCCGAAGCGCTCGAATGCCTCGGCGGTAACGGCTATGTCGAGGAGTCGCCGATGCCGCGGCTGTTCCGGCAGTCGCCGCTCAACGGGATCTGGGAAGGCTCGGGCAACGTGATCGCGCTCGATACGCTGCGCGCGATCGAGCGGCACCCGGCGGCGCTCGGCGCATTGTTCGCCGAGCTGGACGAAGCACGCGGGTTCGACGACCGGCTCGACCGGAAGGTACTCGCGCTGAAGGCGCTCGCGAGCGGTCTCAACGAGACGAATGCGCGCCGTTTCGTGGAGTCGATAGCACTTGCATTCGAGGCGGCAATCCTGGCGCGCACGGCGCCGGCGTTCGTGGCGGACGCATTCGCACAGGCGCGCATGGATGACGATCGCGGCCATACCTTCGGCGCATTCGCCGGCGATATCGATTGTGCGACCTTGATCGAACGCGCATTACCCGCGCTTACCGGTAGCGGCTCGTAGCGATGCACGATTACAATGACCGCCCATGCTGCCCATCATCGATGTCTCCAACCTCAACAAGACCTACGATTCCGGTTTCCAGGCGCTGAAGGACGTCAACCTTTCGATTCGCCGCGGTGAGATCCTCGCGCTGCTCGGCCCGAACGGCGCCGGCAAGACCACGCTGATCAACATCATCTGCGGCATCGTGAATCCCGGCACCGGCTCGGTCACCGTGGCGGGGCACGATATCGTGAAGGATTTTCGCGCCACGCGCTCCATCATCGGCCTCGTGCCGCAGGAGATGGCGGCGGATGCGTTCGAGTCGGTCTGGCACACGACGTCCTTCAGCCGCGGGCTGTTCGGCAAGCCGCCCGATCCGGCGCACATCGAGAAAGTGCTGCGCTCGCTGTCACTCTGGGACAAGAAGGACAGCCGTATCATGGCGCTGTCCGGCGGCATGAAGCGGCGCGTGCTGATCGCGAAAGCGCTGTCCCACGAGCCGGAGATCCTGTTCCTCGACGAGCCTACGGCCGGTGTGGACGTCGAGCTGCGGCAGGACATGTGGGAGATGGTACGGGAGCTCCGGGACTCCGGCGTGACCATCGTGCTCACCACGCACTACATCGAGGAAGCCGAGGAGATGGCGGACCGCATCGCGGTCATCAACCACGGCGAGATCATCCTCGTGCAGGAAAAGAGCGAGCTGATGCAAAAGCTCGGCAAGAAGCAGATGGTGCTGAGCCTCCAGTCGCCGCTCGAGGAGCTGCCGCCGCAGCTCGCGTCCTGGCCGCTGGAGCTTGCCGCGGACGGCTGCGAGCTCGTCTACACCTATGACACGCAGGGCGAGCGCACCGGGATCACGTCGTTGCTCGCAGAGCTCAACAACGCCGGCATCCGTTACAACGACCTGAACACCTCGCAGAGCTCGCTGGAGGAAATCTTCGTCAACCTCGTCAGGAAGACCGCATGAACTGGTACGGCGTGCGGGCGATCTACACTTTCGAGATGGCGCGTATGTGGCGTACGGCCTTCCAGAGCATTCTTTCGCCGGTCATCTCGACGTCGCTGTATTTCGTGGTGTTCGGCGCCGCGATCGGCTCACGCATCGAAGAGGTCGGCGGCGTCGGTTACGGCACCTTCATCGTGCCGGGACTGATCATGCTGATGCTCCTGACGCAGAGCATCATGAACGCGTCGTTCGGGATCTACTTCCCGCGGTTCACCGGCACGATCTACGAGGTGCTCTCGGCCCCTGTGTCCTTCGTCGAGATACTCATGGGCTATGTCGGCGCGGCCGCAACCAAGTCGCTCATCCTCGGCGCGATCATACTGGCTACCGCCAACCTGTTCGTGCCTGTCCCGATCATGCACCCGTACTGGATGCTGCTGTTTTTCGTGCTGACTGCCGTGGCATTCTGCCTGTTCGGGTTCATACTCGGTATCTGGGCCGACGGGTTCGAGAAGCTGCAGATCGTGCCGATGCTGATCATCATGCCGCTCGCGTTCCTGGGCGGCACCTTCTACTCCATCGACATGCTGCCGCCGTTCTGGCAGACCGTCACGCTGTTCAACCCGGTGGTCTACCTCATCAGCGGGTTTCGCTGGAGCTTTTTCGGGAGCTCGGACGTAAGCGTCGCGGTGAGCCTGGGGATGACGGGTGCATTCCTCGCCGCCTGCGTGCTCGTCATCTGGTGGATCTTCAAGACCGGGTACAAGCTCAAGACCTGAAGGAGAACGCCAATGCCGTTGCCGGGCAAGACTGTCGAACGCACGTTCTTCTTCCTGCTGCTGCTTGCCGTCACACTGGCGTTCTACGGGCTCATCGCGGAGTTCGTGATGCCGATCTTCTGGGCGCTCATCCTCGCGGTGCTGTTCCACCCATTGCAGCATTACCTGCTGCGGACGATTCCGGACCGGCCCTCGCTGGACGCCTTCGTCACGACGCTCACGATCGTCTTCGCCGTGCTCATTCCCGTGTTCCTGGTGGTGTTGGCGGTGGCACAGGAGGCCGCGAGCATCGTGCAGGACATCGAGGCGGGCAACCTGCATCCGCAGACGGGACTGGCGTGGCTGCAGGAGCAGGTTCCGGCGCTGACGCGCCTGCTGGACCGTTTCGGGGTCGAGCTCGCCCAGGTGCAGGAGGGGCTGTCGCAGGCCGCCATGGCATCGGGCAAATGGATTGCCTCGAACGCGCTGGTCATCGGGCAGAGCACGCTCACGTTCTTCCTGCAGCTATTCGTGATGCTGTACCTGCTGTTTTTCTTCGTGCGTGACGGCGGCATCATGCTGCAGCGCGTGCGCCAGACCCTGCCCCTCGACGAGACCCTCGCGCGCCACCTCGGCGGGCGCTTCGCCACCGTGGCGCGTGCGACCCTCAAGGGCACCTTCCTGATCGGCGCGATCCAGGGGGCTATCGGCGGGCTCGCGTTCTGGGCGCTGGGCCTGCGCGGGCCGATTCTCTGGGGCGTCGTCATGGCGCTCTTTTCGCTGCTGCCGGCAGTCGGCCCGGCGATCGTCTGGATTCCGGCCGCCATCATGCTCATCGCCACCGGTTCCTGGATCAAGGGCGTGATCCTGGTCCTGATCGGCTCCGTCATCATCGGCCTCGTCGACAACCTGCTGCGGCCGGTGCTCGTGGGGCGGGACGCGGGACTGCCCGATTACATCATCCTGCTCGCGACGCTCGGCGGCATCTCGATGTTCGGGCTCTCGGGCGTGCTGATCGGCCCGATCATCGCGGCGCTCTTCTTTACCGTGTGGCACAGCTTCGAGAGCCAGCGCAACAGCCCCGAAACCCTGCCGGAATAGGACGCGTGTTCCCGTACCGCGACGACAACCCGCACCTCAGGTTCCCGATCGTCACGAGCATGCTCATCGGCCTGAACGTCGCGGCGTGGCTCCTGCTGCAGGGTCTCGGCACCGAGCCTGCGCTGTCGCAATCCGTCTGCCGGCTCGGGCTGATTCCCGGCGAGCTGCTCGGCACCTTCGACCGGATGCAGGCGCCCGGGCCGTTGCCTTGCAGGATCGGCGACGACCCGAACTGGATCACGCTGCTCACGTCCATGTTCATGCACGGCGGTTGGCTGCACCTGGTCGGCAACATGTGGTTCCTGTGGATTTTCGGCGGCAACGTCGAGGACGCCATGGGCCGGGTGCGCTTCGTCGTGTTTTACCTGCTTTGCGGGCTCGCTGCGGCCGGCGCGCAGATCGTCGCGGACACGTCCTCACCGATCCCGATGGTGGGAGCGTCCGGCGCGATCGGCGGGGTGATGGGTGCCTACATCGTGCTTTACCCGCGCGTGCACGTGCACATGCTGGTGTTCCTCGGGTTCTATGCGACAACCTTCGCGATGCCTGCCGTGTTCATGCTCGGCTACTGGATGTTGCTGCAACTGCTCGGCGGCTTTACCTCGATCGGCGCGACGGGTGGCGGCGTTGCTTTCTGGGCGCACGTCGGCGGCTTCGCGGCGGGCGCGCTGCTGGTGTCGCTGTTCAAGGACCGGGCGCTGCTCGACCGGCATCCGTATCACGGCTGGAACCAGAGGCGGCCGCCGACCCGGTCCTGGCACCGGATTCGCGGCGGCCGCGGGCGATGGCAGTAATCCCCGATACCCTCGAGCAGCGCGCCGCGCGCCGGATTTTCGAGGCCTTCCGCGAGTACAACCGGCGCTTCCGCGAAATCACCCGCCGCGCGGCGCGCCATTTCGAACGCCGTGACTGGGCGAGCGCCCGGCGTGACGCGGTGCGCCGTATCGATCTCTACAACCAGTCGGTGATTGCCACCCGTCACGACCTCACCGCCGTGCTGGGCGACGCGTACGACAGCCGGGACTGCTGGCAGCGCATCAAGGGGCACTACGCCGTCATGATCGAGGACTGCGCGGACTCGGGCTTCTTCAAGACCTTCTTCAGCTCGCTGACGCGGCGCATCTTCAACACCGTCGGCGTGGACCAGCACGTCGAATTCCTGGCCCGGGACGTGGAGCCGGCGCTCGCGGCGGCGGATCCGCTGCCCATCCGGCACTATGCCAACCGCGGTTCGCTCTACCTTTTGTTCGAGGAGTTGCTGGACGATTTGCCTTTCTCGAGGCTGTATCGCGACACGGACGGCGCCATCCGCTTCATCGTGGCCGAGGTCGACGCCTACCAGGGCGAGCAGCACCTCCGCGACCCGCCGGAGGCGGTGGAGATCGTGCCGGCACTCTTCTACCGCGGCCAGCGCGCCTACGCCGTGGGTCGGCTACTCGGTGCCGGCTGGCAGGTGCCCCTGGTCATCCCTTTTGCGCATCCGGACGAGGGCGTGGTGTCGGACGTCGTGATTCTGTCGGAGAACGACGTCAGCATGCTGTTCGGCTTCACTCGCAGCTATTTCCACGTCGACCTCGAAAGCGTCGGCAGCGCCGTGCGCTTCCTGCGCGAGCTGATGCCGCAAAAGCCGATTGACGAGCTCTACACCGTGCTCGGCCGCGCGAAGCAGGGCAAGACGGAACGCTATCGCGCCCTCATGCGGCACCTGCAGGATTCGACCGACCTGTTCGTGCGGGCGCCGGGGGCGCGCGGCATGGTGATGGAGGTTTTCACGCTGCCGTCGTTCAACGTGGTGTTCAAGGTCATCCGGGACAATTTCGGGTTCTCGAAGAACATCCGCCGGGAGGAGGTGCGCGAAAAGTACGAGCTCGTCTTCCGGCACGACCGCGCGGGCCGGCTCGTGGACGCCCAGGAGTTCCGCCGCCTGTCATTCGACCTGTCGCGCTTCGAGCCCTCGGTGCTCGAGGCGCTGCTCGAAACCTGCAGCAGGAACTGCCGGATCGAAGGTGAGCGCCTGCTGGTCGAGCACCTGTACATCGAGCGGCGGCTCATCCCGCTCGACGTCTACCTGAAGGACGCCGATCCGGACGAGGCGCGTGGAGTGGTGATCGATTACGGCCAGGCGGTGCGCGATCTCGCCTTCGGCAATATCTTCGCGGGCGACCTGCTGCTCAAGAACTTCGGCGTGACCCGCCACGGCCGCGTCATCTTCTACGATTACGACGAAGTCACGTTCGTGACCGATTGCGTGTTCCGGCCGCTGCCGCAGAGTGAGCACCTGGAGGACGAGCTTGCCGCCGAGCCGTGGTTCTTCGTCGGGCCGCACGACGTGTTTCCCGAGGAATTCCCGCGTTTCCTGGGGCTTGGCCCGGAGCTCGAGCCGGTCTTCCGCCAGTACCACGGGGAGCTCTTTTCCCATCGCTGGTGGTCGCGGGTCAAGGATCGACTCGCGCGCGGCGAGGTCATCGAGGTGCTGCCCTACAGCCCGAAAACGCGCACGACCAAGCTTTCGGCAACCGGCCTGTACGGTCGCCGCTAAGCCGGGTAATATTTCCACACATGGCGTCGAATCGGCGATGCGGATAGTGTGAGCAGGTCCGCAGAACCATGCGTCCTGAATGGGGACAATCGTCGACTGCTTTCGTCGCCGTCCGGGGAACGGCACGTGCAGTCGTGTGCTTCACGTCCGCCACAGAACGAGTACCCGATATGTCAGGGGCAAGAAATCGACTGCTGATCGTCGACGATGAACCCGCCATTTGCACGATCGTTGCACGGGTGGCGGAACCGCTCGGCTTCCAGGTCCGGTCGCTGAACGATTCGGGGCGCTTCCTGCAGACGCTGAAGGACTTCCGGCCGTCGCTGCTCATCCTCGACCTCAAGATGCCCGGCGTCGACGGCGTGCAGCTCCTGCACCAGGTGAAAGAAAGCCATTGCGAGCCCCAGGTCATGGTCATCAGCGGCATGGACCAGCGCGTCCTCAACACCGCCGAGAAGCTGGGGCGATCGCAGGGCTTGCAGATGCTCGGCGTGTTGCAGAAACCGCTGCAGCGGTCGGACCTCGAGCGGCGCCTCAAGGAAGCCCTTACCGCCGGCCAGACCCACAGCCGTGCGCAGCTCATGCTGGCGCTGCGGGCACGCCAGTTCGTGGTGTACTACCAGCCGAAGATCGCCCGCAGGGCCGATGGATGGCGGGTGACCGGTGTCGAGGCCCTCGTGCGCTGGCAACACCCGGAGCACGGGCTGCTGGCGCCCGGCAAGTTCCTGGGGCTCATGGAGGAGTACGGGCTGATCGACGAGCTCACGGACTTCGTTCTCGACTCCGCCATCCAGCAGGCCGCCGACTGGCAGAAAGCCCGCCTGCCGTTGAAGGTCGCGGTGAATCTCTCGGCAAGCCTCGTCGAGGACCTGGGCTTTCCCGACCGCCTGACGGCGCTGCTGCAGAAGCACGGCGTTCCGGGCAACCGGCTGGCCATCGAGCTGACCGAGTCCACCGCCATGGCCGACGCCACCAAGGCCATGGACATCTTCCTGAGGCTCTGCGTTAACGACATCAGCCTGTCGATCGACGATTTCGGTACCGGCTTCTCGTCGCTGCAGCAGCTCTATCAGCTTCCGTTCGACGAACTGAAAATCGACCGCATGTTCATCGGGGGGCTTCCTGATGACGATGAGGCACGGGCTATCGTGCGCGCGACCGTCGACATGGCGCATGCGCTCAACATTACCGTTTGCGCGGAAGGTGTCGAGACGCGGGAAGCGCTCGACTATCTCGAATCCGTCAATTGCGACCGGGCCCAGGGCTACCTGATCGGCGCCGCGGTGCCGGCGGCCGAGATCGAACGCGTCGTGCACGAGTGGAACGCTGCGCCTGCGTTGCGCGGTGCCTGAGCGATTGAGGCTGCGGGCGGCATTCGCCTGCGCCCTGCTGCTGTTCGGGCCCCTTGTCGCCGCGCAAGCCGTCGACTCGGCGCCGGAATACAGCATCAAGGCGGCCTACCTGTACAATTTCGCGAGCTACGTCGATTGGCCGCCTGGGGCGCTCGGCGAAGCGGACGGGAGCTTCGTGATCGGGGTGCTGGGCGACGCACGCATAGCCGAGTACCTGGTCTCCATGACCGAAGGCCGCAAGGTCCACGGCCGCCCGATCGAGATCCGGCAGGTTGCGGCCGACGATCCCGTGGACTCCTTGCACATGCTCTTCATATCGCGGAACAGCTCCGGGGAGCTGCCGCGGCTACACGAGGCGGCCCGCGAGCACTCGCTGCTCATCGTTACCGACTGGAACGATGCGCTGGAGTCCGGCAGCGCCATCAACTTCCGGTTGATCGACGAAAGGGTCCGCTTCGAGGTTTCCCTGGCGGCCGCCCACGACTGCGGCCTTTCGATCAGTTCGCGCATGCTGGCCGTCGCCCAGCGCGTCCTGCCGGAGGAGCGGCCATGAGCCTGTTCGGGCACCGCTCGGTGCGCGCGAAGGTGCTGCTCGTGGTGCTGATCACGGCTGCTTCGGCGCTTTTGATCAGCGGCGCATCGATGGTGTGGTACGAGCTCCGGGATTTCCGCCAGACGAGCGTCAACCAGCTATCCGCACAGGCTGCTGTCATCGGCCTGGCCGCCGCGCCCGCCCTGCAGTTCCTCGACCCGCAGGCTGCGGACGAATACCTTTCCTCGCTGGCCGCGAACCAGTCCATCACCAGCGCCGCCATCTACACGGCCAACGGCACGCTGTTCGCGAGCTATTCCGCCAGTGGGCAAGCCGTAAATTTCCCGGAGCTGCCGGAGGTCGACGGTTATTCCGTGGACGGCAACGAGCTCGTGCTGTTCAAACGTATCGTCGCCGGCGACGAGATCGTCGGCACCGTCGGCCTGCGGGCGAGCCACGATCTCGCCGGCCGCCTGGTCGATTACCTGAGCATCCTCGGCGCGGTCATGCTGCTGAGCCTGCTGGTTGCCGCGCTGATCTCCGGCCGGCTGCAGCGCACGATCACGCGGCCTATTTCCGCGGTGACCTCGGTCGCCCGGCGCGTGATGGAACAGCGGGACTTCAGCCTGCGCGCCCCCCGGTCGACGAGCGACGAGGTGGGCCTCCTGGTGGACGCCTTCAACGGCATGCTGGACGAGCTCGGGCGGCGCGCGGACCGGCTGGAGCAGTCGGTGCGGGAGCAGGAACGTGCGGAAGAGAGCCTGCGCACGCTGAACGCGGAGCTGGAGGACCGGGTCGAGGCACGCACTTCGCAGCTCGAAGCCGCGAACCGGGAGCTCGAGAGCTTCAGCTACTCGGTGTCACACGACCTGCGTGCGCCCTTGCGTGCGATCGCCGGCTTCTCGAACCTCCTATGGGAGGACCACAAGGAAAGGCTCGACGAAGAAGCGCAGCGCAAGCTCGGCATCATCCGCGGCCAGGCCGACCGCATGGGCATGCTGATCGACGACCTGCTGCGCTTTTCCCGGCTCGGGCGCAAGGCCCTCGATCCGGTGCCCGTCGACATGGCGGAGCTCGCGCGCGTCACCTTCGAGCGGCTGGATCGCGACGCCGCGAAAGAACCGCCGGAGTTTCGCGTCGGCAAGCTGCCGCCCGTAGTGGCAGACCGCAGCCTCATGGAGCAGGTGTGGGTGAACCTCCTTGCGAACGCGGTCAAGTTCTCCTCGAAGACCGAGAACCCGGTCGTGGAGGTCGGCGCAATCGTCGAGGAAAAGGAGAACGTCTACTACGTCCGCGACAACGGAGCGGGCTTCGATCCCCGTTACCGCAACAAGCTGTTCGGCGTATTCCAGCGGCTGCACGACGAAGCGGAATTCCCGGGGACCGGCGTCGGGCTCGCGCTGGTGCACCGCATCGTGGCGCGCCACGGCGGGCGCGTCTGGGCGGACAGCCGGCCCGGCGACGGCGCGACCTTTCATTTCAGCCTACCGAGGGAGATGGCCGATGAATGACTACGAGCAAGTCGAGATCCTGCTCGTCGATGACAACGCACTGGACGCAGAGCTGGCGATGCGAGGCCTGAAGGAGCACAACCTTGCCAACAACGTCGTCTGGGTGAAGGACGGCGAGCAGGCGCTCGATTACGTGTACCGGCGCGGCGAGTTCGAAGGCCGTGCCGGGACCGGTCCGCGGCTGATCCTGCTCGACCTGAAAATGCCGAAGATCGACGGCATCGAGGTCACGCGGACGCTCAAGGCCGACGAGAAAACCCGGCACATCCCGATCGTCATCATGACTTCCTCGGAGGAGGAGAAAGACATCACTCAATCGTACAGTCTCGGCGTGAACAGCTACATCGTGAAGCCGCTGGATTTCGACGCGCTGGCCGACGTCGCCAGCCGCGCCGGCTATTACTGGCTGGCGATCAACCGGGCGCCGTCCTCATGAAGCCGCTCCGCGTCCTGTTCGTCGAAGACTCCGATACCGACACGGAGCTGATCTGCGCGGAGCTGAAACGCGGAGGCTACGACGTCACGCACGCGCGCGTCGATACGGAGGCGGCCCTGCTAGAGGCCCTGGCGGCGAGCCAATGGGATCTCATCATCAGCGACTTCTCGATGCCGCGCTTCGACGGGTTGACGGCCTACGAGCTGTTCAGCCGCCAGGGCTACGACATTCCTTTTATTTTCGTGTCGGGCGCAATGGGCGAAGAGCGCGCGGTGCAGGCGATGAAAGCCGGCGCGCGCGATTACATCCTGAAGGGGCAGCTCGGCCGGTTGAACGCCGCGGTGCAGCGGGAGCTGCTCGAAGCCGAACGCCGCCGCCATGCGCGGGAAGCCGAGGCGGCGAAGGACAAGGAACAGCGGCGGCTCGCCGTCGCGCTGCAGGCCACCGGCGCCGGGGTGTTCGAGTTCGGCGTGCTGTCCGAGGGCGAAGCCTATTTCAACGATCGCTATGCCGAGATATTCGGCGTACAACGCGACGAGCTGCCGCCGTCGGAGAACATACGGGCGTGGTTCTTCGGTCGGATTCACCCGGATGACCAGCAGCGCGCGATCGACGCCCGGGAGGATTTCGTCCAGGGTCGTACGCGCGACTTTGCCGCGGAGTTTCGTATCCGTCACAAGGACGGGAGCTGGCGTAGCGTCTCCTGCCACGCCGCTGCTGCCGCGCGCGGCCCGGACGGTGTCGTCACGGAGCTGGTCGGCATCCTGCTCGATCGCACCGAGGAGAAGCACCTCGAGGAGCAGTTTCGCCAGGCGCAGAAGATGGAGGCGATCGGCCGGCTCGCGGGCGGTATCGCGCATGACTTCAACAACCTGCTGACGGTCATTTCCAACTTCGGAGAGTTCGTTCTCGAACGCCTGAAGCCGGGCAGCGGCCCGTACGGCGACATGCAGGAGGTGCTGAAAGCGGCACGGCGCGCCGAGAAGCTGACGGAGCAGTTGCTGGCTTATTCGCGCCGCCGCCCGGTCACGCCCTCAGTACTCAACGTCAACGAATCGGTCTCCGAGGTCGACAAGATGCTGCGACGCCTGATCGGCGATGAAATCGAGTTTCGTACCGATCTTGCCCCGAACCTGTGGAACGTGAAAATCGATGCGGGCGGCCTGGAACAGGTTCTCGTCAACCTTGCCGTGAACGCGCGCGACGCGATGCCCGACGGCGGCCGCCTGGCAATCGAGACCTCGAATGTCGAAGTCGGCGACGAGTATGTAACAGCGAAGGGGAGAGATGTACCGGCCGGCCGTTACGTTGCAATCTCGGTTTCCGATACCGGCATCGGCATGGACGAGGAGACCAGGGCACGGCTGTTCGAGCCGTTTTTCACGACCAAGGAGCCGGGCAAGGGCACGGGGCTCGGTCTCGCGACCTGCTACGGCATCATCAAGCAGGCCGGCGGCTTTATCTGGGTCTACAGCGAGCCCGGTCACGGGACTACTTTCCGGGTATTGTTGCCGCGCGAGGCGGCCGAGCCGGAGCCGGAGCGCGAACCGACGCAGTCGGAGAAGCTGCGCGGCAACGAGACGCTGCTGGTGGTCGAGGACGAGGAATCGGTGCGGTCCCTCGTCGTGCGCCTCCTGTCGATGCTCGGTTATACGATCCTCGAAGCCGCGGACGCCGCCGAGGCGCTGCGCATTGCCCGGTCGGCAACGACGCCCATCCACGCCGTGGTGACGGACATCGTGATGCCCGACATGAACGGACCGCAGCTCGTGGAACGCCTGTCGGAGCTGCACCCGAAAATGAAGCCGGTCTTCATGTCCGGCTACACGCGCGGCGCGATCGAGGTGGATGACACGATCGTGCTGGTGCAGAAGCCGTTCTCACCGAAAGAACTGGCGCGCAAGGTGCGCGAAGCGCTCGACGCGCAGGAAGACACGCAGGACTGATAGCCGGCTTTTCAGCCGTTGTCGTCCCCGTCCTTCTCGTCGGCTGCGTCCGCGGGCGCGTCCGGGTCCAGCAGTTGCCGGACTTCCCGGGTTGCCATCACGTCCGATTCGGTTAGCACGATCGTATCGGCGAGCTCGTCTTCATCGAGTGCCGGCAGGCGGTCCGTATCGCTCCCCATCGGTTCCTCCTATCAAAGCGGGCTCGCGCAAGGCTACGTGAAAGGAATGTGCAAAGCCGTGATACGGGTCGCAGGTTGTGTGATTCACTTCACATCGTACGATGCAAACGGGTTGACGACCTTCAGTGATCCTTCGATGACCTGGCGATGCTGCAAGTCTTCGGAGTAGAGCGTGCCGCACCGGGCAATGAGCGCTGAGGCCACGATCATGGAGTCGTAGATCGAGAATCCGTATCGGGCGGCCACCTCGACGCCTTTGTCGTAGACCTCTTCGGTCAGAGGGTTGACGCTGCAGATTGCCCGTAAGGTTCCGGTTACGTCCGCGATCTCCGCGAATGACAGCCCGATTTTTCCCCTGCCGACGGCAGTGAATTCGTTCAGTACCTGGACACTGATACTGCCGGATTGCGCCAGCAAGTTCTCGGCGACATCGGCTTTGCGCGCATCTGCCGACAGTAGGTAGATGAGGATGCTTGTATCGAAAAAGCAATCAGTCGGGCTCATGCGCCTCCAGGCGGTCAAATCGGAAATCTGCCGGCAGGCGGCCCCTGTATTTGCGGAGCCGGGCCAGCAGCTCGCGACGGTCCGGCGTCCTTTCCAACTCCAGATTGGCCTTTCCGACGACGTGCACCGTGACGTCATCGCCTTCCTTGAGGCCCATTGCCTTTACGACCGCCGCGGGCAGCCGAATGGCAAGGCTGTTGCCCCACTTGGACACTTGCATTTCAGCACCTTGAGATTGATATACAGACATTCGAAGTATATCCAAGCGAGCGGGATCGTGCTTCCTTTGTAGCAGTGGCCTCGGGGACGAGTAGCCGCAAAATAGGCTCTGTTTACCAACATTTGCCGCCGAGACTCGGTATATTTGGCCCGGGATGGGGGCAGCAGCACTTACAGCGCACGTCGCGGCGATACGGTTCCGGCACGCTTTTCCGCGAACCTGACCGATGTCCGAAGCGATCCGTCAGGGCTTCGTCTACGACCGCCTTCGACATATCACGCTCAAGTCGATTGCCAACTGGCCTGAAACGGCTTGCAAGCTGCATGAGCGATGGCAAGAGCGGCGGCTCGTGCAAAGCAGACCTTCCCGCAGATGATCCTGGAGAACCTTCGAACTGCGGGCGTGCAGCAGGCCCACAAGGAGGACCGGATTAGCTTCACTGCGCTGACGCCCTGGGGGGCGAGATGGTCTGCGCGGAAGGCCGCTACATTGAAGGTGATCCGGATTCAGGCATGGAGAAGCGGGCCGCGATCTTCATAGGTCCTGAGTTCGGCACCGTCAGCCGGCCTGATCTGGTCGAAGCCGCGCGCGAAGCCGCGGAGGCGGACTTCGACGTGTTGATCACCTGCGGTTTCAGCTACGATGCGCACGCCACCGAATTCAGCAAGCTCGGCCGCATCCCGGTGCTGAAGGCGCGCATGAATGCCGATCTGCACATGGCCGACGACCTGAAGAACACGGGCAAGGGGAACCTGTTCGTGATATTCGGGGAACCGGACATCAGTATTCTCGATGCAGAGGACGGAAAGGTCCGCGTCAAGGTCAATGGCGTCGACGTGTTTCATCCGCAAACCGGCGAAGTCCGCAGCGACGGCCCTGATGGCATCGCCTGTTGGTTCATCGATACCGACTACAACGAAGAGAGCTTCTTTGTCCGCCATGCCTATTTCCTCGGCGCGAACGATCCCTACAAAGCCCTGAAGACGACGCTCAAGGCTGAGGTGGACCCCGAGGCTTGGGAGACCCTGCACAGCGAGACATCACGCCCGTTCGAAAAGCCGAAGAGCGGCCGGATCGCGGTGAAGGTGATCAATCACCTCGGCGATGAAGTCATGAAGGTTTTCCGCATCAATTGAGGACTCGCGGGCGTCCAATGCGCTGCCGGGTCATACGTCGTCGGAATGGGGCAAACTGGCCATGCATGCTGGAGCAGTAAACCTCAGCAGGGTCTTTTAGTGACCACACCTCCGCGGAGGGGCGGCAGGTTGTCTCGGAAGTGATGGGTAGTTCTGCCGACGGCTCATTCACCGCCATTCCATTCCTGGAAGGGTAAGCCGCTTCCGCGGAAGCGCGGGACCCTTCCCCTGAGGGGTGAGCCGCTTTCGCGGAAGCGCGCCATACCTCCGCGGAAGCGCCCCCGCCGAAGTACTCGTCGGCG
>CBFGSB010000005.1:0-45376 GCA_965651325.1 uncultured Chromatiales bacterium
GGGCGGAGTGTTCGCGCCACTTCAAGGATTTCTTGACGATGGATTCGAGATTGGCTCGCTTGCTCGCGGGGCCCTCGCCCTTGCCGATTCCCCCGCCGAACTCGATGACGGTGTCGATATCCTCATCGATCGCCGTGTTCATGCAGGTCACCCATTTAACAGGGTTGAAGAGCTGGAAGAAAAGCCGCGAGCGGATCGCCTGTGCGGCATCTTCATGGCGCTTGCCGGTATAGTTCGACAGCACGTCCACGGTGAAGGGGCTGAACTCCGTTGCCTCGAGCACACGGCGAAACTCCTGTGCCGCCGTCACCATCAGGTAGGTATGAAAGGCGCCTTCCGTATTGAGGCGCACGCCGCGCTTGTTCGGCAGCGCCACGGCCAGCTCCGCTTCGAGGGCATCGAGATCACTGTCCTCCCCGGCGACCACGGTCTGCTCCGGCAGGTTACAGCCGCCAATCCCGCAGAAGTGCTTATCGGCCAGCGCGGCCGCCGCCGGCAGATCGACCGTCAAGGCGAGCATCCCGCCTCGCCCATAGTCGCTCATCAGCCGGCCGCGTTCCGCGACGAGCCGCAGCGCGCTCTCGAAGCTCAACGCCCCGGCGTTCACGAGCGCTGTGTATTCGCCGAGACTGTGACCGGCCGTCATGAACGGCTGCACGTGCTCACCAACGAGGCTCCGGAAAGACTCCAGGCAGGCCACCTCGTGAGTCAAAAGCGCCGGCTGGGTGAACCGGGTCAGGTCGAGCTCGTTGCGCGGGTCGTGAAAAGACAGGTCCTGCATGTCATACCCGACGACGGCGCTGGCGCGCTCGTAGACCTCGCGGGCGACGGGATACTGCTCGACGAGGTCGGATCCCATGCCGCGGTACTGCGAGCCCTGACCCGGGAATATATAAAGGATCTTGCCGGCCGGCACAGTCTGTTTCGCCCTGGTTGCTGGTGATGGGCCGTATACGATGCCCGAACCGCGGCATCGACTGCAACAATCCACGATGAAAGAATGTCCACGGTGACAGCCGCGACCTGCTTCGGCAGCCTGCGGCGGACCCCGATCCGGGCACGGCCCCGCCGCCTCCCGCCTGCTCGCGGCCTGGTCCGCGCTCCTCGCTGTCCTGACGGCCGCGTGGCGTAGCCGTCGCGTTACCCGGTTGCGCACCGGTGTGGCCGGTATCGAGGCGCCGGGTTGAATCAGCTCGGGCGAGGCAGACTGGTGGTAGAGTAAGTCGCCGGGCGACCTGAACGGCATCGAGCAAAGGGGAAATCATGGCAACCGAACGAACCATTTTCCCCCGTGAAGAGGGGTTGCTCTACCTCACCGAGGGCGGAACCGAAACCGAGGTCATGTATCGCCATGGCCATCGGCTCCGCGAGTTCGCAATGTTCGAGCTCATGGACAACCCCGCCGCGGTCGCGGATATGGAGAATATGTATCGCCGCTATCTCGATGTCGCGGCGAAGTACGGCTTCGGGGCCCTCATGTCCGGTTTCGACTACCGTGCAAGCCCGGACTGGGGCAGGAAGCTGGGTTACTCTCCCGAGGGCCTGCGCGAGATGCAGCACAAATGCATCGACTTCCTGCGCGATGTCGCCAAGCCCTATGCCGACAAGTTGCCACGCGTTGCGATTGCCGGTTGCATCGGCCCGCGCGGCGACGCCTACTCGCTCAATCGCGATATCACGGCGGAGGATGCGGAAGAATATCATTCGGTCCAGGTGAGCTCGCTCAAGGAATGCGGCGTCGATTTAGCGTGGGCCGCTACCATCAACAACATCCCCGAGGCCGTTGGCATCAGCCGCGCGGCGGCAGCGGCCGGCCTGCCGTTGAATTTGTCGTTCACGCTCGACAGCACCCGCAGGCTCAAGTCGGGCCCGAGCCTGAAGGAAGCGATCCAGGCAACGGATGCGGAAGCAGGCGCGGCTCGGCCCGATTCGTACGGCATCAACTGTTCGCACCCGAACGAGTTCGAACCGGCGCTGGAACCGGGCGAGTGGACCCGCCGGATCCGGTCGCTGCGTCCCAACGCCGCCAAGATGGACAAGGTCTCGCTTTGCAGGCTTGGCCATATCGAGGAGGGCGACCCGGAGGAACTGGGCCATACGATGGGCGAGCTCGCGCGACGGTACCCGGATATCGACATATGGGGCGGCTGCTGCGGCACGTGGGACAAGCATTTCGATCGCATTGCCCACTTCGTTCGCGCGGCAAGGCCGAAGGCCGTGTCCCCGGCAACGCGCTGATCACCGGACGCGTCCCGGCGTGCCGGCCCGAACGGATTGAGGTTGAGCGAATGCAGCGCGTCTTGCCTCGGAGAATGACTCGTCGCGAGGGGATATCGTCATGGTGGAATATTCGAAGAGGGGAGGGTCCAGCAGCCGTCGGGACTTCCTGAAATCCACGGTCAGGGGCGCCTCGATCGCCGGCCTCGCCGCGGTGGGCGGCTTCCCCTCTTCCGTGATGGCCGGATCGGCCGTCTCCGTATCCGAGCGTCGCAGGCTCCTGGATCTCGCCCAGTTCGGCGCAAAGACTCCGGCATCCGGCAAGAACGGCATGGTCATCTGTTCGCACCCACTGGCGACACAGGCAGGAGTGGACGCGCTCCGTGAGGGGGGCAATGCCGCGGACGCCGCGCTGGCCACCTCGATCTGCCAAACGGTGGTCGAGCCGCACATGACCGGCATCACGGGCGTGCTGTCCATGCTGTATTTCGACCGGAAGAGTGGCCGGACGACCTACGTCAACGGGAGCGCGGCCCGCCCATTGGCATCTCTCGACGGCTTTTCAGCCGCCGATATCGCGGGCGGCCGCGGAGTGGCGGTGCCCGGTTTCTGGGCGGGCTTTGAAGCGGCTCACGCCCGGCACGGAAAGCTGTCGAAAAGCGCCATCATGGGCGCTGCGATCGATTACGCCCGCAACGGATTCGAGATTCATCCGTTCCTCTGGGGCGAGATTTTCACCCAGTATCACCTCATCGCCCGCACGGCGAAAGGCAGGGAAATCTATGCGTTCGACAACGCGATGCCCAGGCCCGGCGATCTGCTGGTGCAGGAGCGCGCGGCGGATACGCTCGAAGCGTTGCTCGACGAAGGCAATGACTACTTTTACCGCGGCAAGTTTGCAGAGGAGTTCGTCGAGACCGTCAAAGCCGCGGGCGGCGTGATCACGAAAGAGGACATGGAGAGGTACGAAGCGCGCTGGCAGGATCCCTCCGAGGGAACCTACCGCGGCTACCGGGTCGTCGGCTCCCCGCCGCCGGACCACGGCGGTTCCCACCTGATCGAGATTCTCAACATGGTCGAGTTGCTCGACCTGCAGAAACTGGGACCGCCAACGGAATCGGCCGATGCGCTGTTCCACATGGCGCGTATCGCCCAGCAGGTGTATCTCGACGGCTTCAAGCAGCACGACCCCGAAACTCATGTACTGCCGATGGACATCATCCTCAGCAAGGAGTACGCCGAGATGCGGTTCGAGCTGATGCAAATGGACCAGAAGCTCGACGCCGGCGCCGCCCCACCGCCCCCCGGAAGCAACCACGTTACCGCGGTCGATGCGGACGGCAACGTCGCAACGATCCTGCACTCGTGCATGTCCTTGCCCTGGTCGAACGGGCTTTTTGCCGGCGGCGTGACAATCGTTGCGGCGGGTGCGCACTTCCTGCGCGTGATGCCGGGGCCCGGCGACCGGATCTCGGCGTACGTATGCCCCAATATCATCTTTGACGGCAACCGGCCCGTACTGGCGTCCGGCTCACCGAGCATCAGCCTCCTGCAGAATATCCTGCAGAACACGACCAACCTGCTGGACTTCGGCATTCCGATTGCGGAGTCGGTGAATCGACCGCGCTTCGGCGCCGGCTCTTTCACCAATCCGGGCAAGATGCTGATCGAAGCCGATGTCGACGAGAAGGTTCGTAACGCCGCGATGAAACGGGGCATCGCGTGGGACGTCGTCAACCCCTGGAACTTTCACCACGGCTCGTTCGAAGGCATCCAGGTCGGGGAAGACGGCACCGCGTATGCGTGCGGGGATCCACGCCGGTGTGCAATGGCAGGCGCGGCTTAACGTATCGAGGTACGAGCCAATGTTTCAGGGGTTGCGTGTTGCACAAGCAAAACTGGTCATCCTGTGCCTGTTTGCCGCAGGCCTGCCGGCTTACGCCGAAGAGGTTGCTTCGGCGCCGGCGGCGGAACGAAGTGTTTCTGTAACGATAGGCGAAGACCTGGCAAGCGGGCCGGAGACCGGCAGGCTGTTTGTCCTCCTCACCGACCAGGACGACAAGGAACCCAGGGAAGTCACCTGGTTGACGGCGGCCTACTACTTCAACGACACGAACCTGCTGCCGTACGCCCCCTTCTTCGGCCAGGACGTGAGTGCGCTCGAACCCGGAGCGACGGTTTCGTTGGCCGGGTCGGAGGCGGGATTCCCGTTTGCGAAGCTCGCCGACCTGCCACCGGGCGAATACTCCGTCCAGGCCGTCCTGCACCGCTACGAGCAGGTCACCCCGGCCCACGGCAAGACGATCTGGCTGCCGCTGGATGACTGGGAGGGCTCGCAGTTTCACCTGTCTCCCGGCAACTATTACAGCGATGTGCAAAAGCTGGTGGTGGAGCGTGGAGAAGGGTTCGACATCGAGCTGGTCCTGGAACACGTCATTCCGGAAGTCGAGCAGCCGGAAGATACGGAGTACGTAAAGTTTCGCAAGTTCCGCAGCGAACTGGCATCGGAGTTCTGGGGGCGCGACATGTACGTCGGCGTCAACGTCGTCCTGCCAAAGGGATACGAGGAAAATCCCGAGGCGCGCTACCCCGTCGTTTTCCACATGGGCCATTTCGCGGAATACGTACCGCTGCACATGCCGACCGAGGAGCCGGAGAAGACGGACGGCCCGCCTCCTGAACAGTCGCCGAGATGGCTCTGGGAAGGGTGGATGGCACCGGATACGCCACGGTTCATCGCCGTAACCCTCCTGCACCCGACTCCGTTCTACGACGATTCATACCTCGTCAACTCGCCCAATACCGGCCCCTGGCAGGATGTGCTCGTCGACGAGCTGTTGCCGTATATCGACGGCCATTTCAGGACGATTGCCGAACCCTGGGCCCGGGTCATGACCGGCGGTTCCACCGGAGGATGGATTTCACTCTACACGCAAATCACGCTGCCCAACCTGTTTGGCGGCGCGTGGATCTATTGCCCCGACATGGTCGATTATCGTGCCCTGGTCGGAACGGACATGTACGAGGAACAGAACTACTACGTTCCCGACGGCTTCAAGTGGCTGCAACCGGAACGGTCCTACTCCCGCACCGTAACGGGCCAAACCGCCGTCACCGCCAGGCAATTCGGGCAACTGTCGGCTGCCCTCGGAACCCGGTCGCGAGGGGGCGAATGGATCGATGCGTATGCGGCTATGTTCGGGGAGGTCGGAGATGACGGGTACCCGGTGCCGCTGATTGACTGGGAAACCGGCAGTATCGATAACAGCGTCGTAAAAACCTGGCGGGACAACGGCTTCGACTTGCGATACTACATGGAAGAAAACTGGGAAGAGCTCGGGCCAAAGGTGGAAGGCCAGCTGTACTTCCTTTGCGGCGATATGGACCAGTTCTACTGCAATAATGCGATGTACCTGATGGAGGACTTCCTGGAGGGTACGACGGATCCATACTACGGCGGCTCGTTTCGCTGGGGAAGGCCGATGGTCGGACATACCTTCCATGGCATCGGGCTCGATCCGTGGCCGTTTGCGCTGCTGAAGGAGATGGCGGAACACATCGAGTCCCGGGCTCCGGAACAGTTCGACCACAATCAATGGAACTACGAGTAGTCTCCCGTTCCTCCGGGAGCTTGTGTCGCCCATGAACCCGAAAGCAAAGCTCGGCGGAGCGCCTTTGTGGTCGTCCCGTGTTTCGTTCTACCTGGGCGCGGTTGGCGCCGCCGTCGGGCTCGGCAGCATCTGGCGATTCCCGTACCTCGCCGGCACCAGCGGTGGCAGTGCCTTCATCTTCGTGTTCGTGCTGGCGTGCCTGGCGATCGCAACCCCTCTCCTCGCGGCGGAATTCCTGATCGGCCGCCACTCGCGTACGAGCCCTCCACAGGCGGCAGGAGTCGTCGCGCAGGCCTCGGGCCTCTCGTTGCGCTGGAACCTCATAGGCGGCCTGGGAACGCTGGCAACCTTCATGATCATGTCTTACTACACGGTCATCGCCGGATGGGTGCTGGCTTACACGTGGAAAGTCGGAGCCGGTGATCTTGTTGGCCTGGATCGCCCCGGCGTCGCAGCGATGTGGCGGGAATTTCTTGCCGACCCGCTGCAGATTGGTGGCTGGCACCTGGGATTCGTCGCGCTTGTTACCTTGATTTCAGCCCGCGGCCTGAACAGCGGCATCGAGACCACGAGCAAGATCCGCGCGCCGGCACTGCTCATTCTGCTGTTGATCCTGGTCGCGTACTCGCTGGCCACGGGTGACGTGCGTACCGGACTCACCTTTGCTTTCGCGCCAAACTTCGCGGCGATCGATGCGGAAGTCACGCTTGCCGCGATCGGCCAGGCCTTTTTCGCGACCGGGGTCGGCATGGCGATGATGCTCGCCTACGGATCCTACGTGCAGCCCGGTACGTCATTGCTGCGCTGCGCGCTGATCATCGTCGGCTCCATCCTGGTGGTGTCGATGCTGGCAACGCTGATGATCTTTCCGCTCGTATTCAGCTACGGCCTGGATCCGGCGCAGGGGATCGAGCTGGTGTTCGACGTGCTTCCGACCGCCTTTGCGGAGATGCCCGGCGGGCGCATTGTCGGCACATTGTTCTTCCTGCTGCTCATTTTCGCCGCGCTCACACCCTCGCTGGCCGGACTGGAACCCATCGTCTCGTGGTTGCAGCAACGCTGGCGCTTGAGCAGGGCGACTGCCGCGATTGCCGCCGGCGGAGCCTGCTGGGCAGTCGGCATCGGGTCCATACTGTCATTCAACCTGTGGGCAGACTGGCGGCCGCTGGGCAATATCCCCGTGTTCGCGGACGCCACCTTCTTTGGCGTTATGGACTACATCGCCTCCAACATACTGCTGCTGCTCGGCGCACTGCTCACCAGTGTCTTCGTCGGCTGGCGAATCAGCCGCGGCATCGTCGCGGAGCAACTGCAAGAGACCACATCTTTCGGCTACCGCGTGACCGTCTGGCTGCTACGCTACCTGTGCCCGCTCGCGATCGTGGCCGTGCTCGTGGCTGCCGTGGCTTGAGAGGACGCTGAAACGTCCCGCGGGGTTCTGCTACGGCCGCCCGTACTCGATCAAGGCGTCGGCAGGCGGCTCGTGCCCGAGGAGATGCTCGACGAAATAGTCGAATCGCCGCTGCGCTGAATAGGCGGAGCCGCTCGGATGCGCCGTGTAGTGCGTACCGCTGGGTATGTACAAGAGATCATAGGGCTTGTCGGCCTGGATCAGCGCGTCTACCAACCGGAATGCCTGGACGGGTGGGACATTCTCGTCGAGGTCGCCGTAGACGATCAGCATCTTACCTTCCAGCCGGTCCACCATCCTCGTGATGTCCAGTGCGTTCCAGCTCGACGGCTTTTCACCGGGTCGCGTCCGGTCGCTCGAGCCATCTTCATACACCGGAATCCCGGTGACGCTCTCGAAACCGGGATATAGCGGAGCGTAATCGTATACACCCGCACCGGTGACGCAGACGTCATAGAAGTCCGGCCGCTGCAGGATCGCTTGTGCGGAGAAGGTCCCGCCCCACGACCATCCGTGGATACCGACCCTGTCCAGGTCCATTTCCGGGTAGTGCTCTGCAAGTTGCTCGATCGCGGCAACATGGTCCTCGATACCGACTTTCGTGAACTCGACATAGCCCGCGTCCCTGAACGCGCTCGAGCGCATCGGCGTGCCACGTCCGTCCGTCGTCACGACGGCGAACCCCAGTCGCGCCTGGGCGGCCTGGCCGTACGGGTTCCTGGCGCTATAGGCTTCGATGAAATTGCGGGGTGCGACGATGATCTGGGGGCCGCCATAAACGGCATCGATCACCGGGTGCTTTCCGCCGGCCACCGCCCGCCGGGGCGCCCAGTAAACGGTATAAATATCGGTCTCGCCGTCCGCGGCCTTCACCTTGTGGCGCACAGGCGGCTGCCAGCCCGTGGCGTAAAGGTCGCTGGCGTCCGCGCGCTCCAGCGTGGTGATGATGCTGCCGTCCGTCGTCGATCGCAGGACGGTTACCGGCGGCTTGTCGACCGTCGAGTACGTGTCGATGAGCACGCCCAGATCGGGGCGGATCACGGGTTCCGCAGGCGGGAGACCGCGCAGCAAGGCCATGAAGGGTGTCGCGTCGGGCGTGAAGTGGTGATCGGCGTTTTCGTCGGTCAACAGCGTAACCTCACCGCCGTCGAACGACGCCCTGTACAGCAAGCGAAAGTAAGGATCGTAGCCGGCTTCGCGACCTCCGCCGGTGAAGTAGACGACCCTGGCGTCCATATCGACCGCGTGGATGTCCTGCACCACCCAACTGCCACCGGTGATGGCGTTCTTCAGTGCACCGGTTTCTCCATCATAGAGATACAGATGCCCCCAGCCGCTGCGGTCCGAGTACCAGATAACCTCCGCGCCGTCGCCCAGGATGCGCACGTTCGGCCGGTGATACATATTGGTGTTGGCTTCGAACCGGGTCTTTGCCGACTCTTCGATGACGACGGTGGACTCGCCGCTCTCGAGGTCGACGCGCACCAGCGCCGCCTTTCTTGCGCCGAAGGTCGTGCCCAACAGGAAGACCTGGCCCCGTGCCGTGCTCCAGCCCTGCACGTCGTGCGAAAGCCCGGTTTCATAACCCGGAGGAGGCACAATTTGCCGGCGTTCACCGGTATCCGTGTCGAATATGAACAGGTCGACCTTTGGCTTGCCGCTGTCCCCGGTGAACGGCGAACGGATCGGATGGTAGACCGGCCGCAGCGACCCGTCGGAAGGCACCCATTCAATGAACGGGTTAATCGCGACTTCCCGCTCGTCGATCCGCGGGACAAGCAGGTAGCGCTCGTCGGGTGAAAAGCTGGCGCCGAATGGCGGGAGCTGCCGCCCGCTTTTTCTCAGCGGGATAACCATGAGACTGGTGTCCGGCAGCTTGCCGTAGGAAAAGTACGGTGCACCGTCACGCGTAAGCTGCCGTTCCTTTCCGGTGGCGGTCTCCACCAGGAACAGGTTGTCCTCGCGCGTCACTGCCGCGTATGTCCCCCGGGGAGACTCGAGCCGGCCCGGCGCCGGCGTTGCCGGTTCGTGCACACTGCATTCCATCCGCGATAGATCGCATTCGACGGCCTTACCCTGTGCCGTTGCCGCCAGAATGGTGAAATCGTCGTCCAGCGATTCTCCGGACAGGCCCAGGTCTTCACCGGTAACCGCCTCGTCCAGCACCTCGTTCAACGCGGCAGCCAGCGCGGCATGATCGAACGCGGGCGCCTTCTTTCCCGTGCGGACGTCGACCACCATGTACTCACTTCCGTCAGCCGTATCGCGGCGATACCAGAAGCCCGGCTTGTCGTCCGACCAATGCGGGACGACGGATTCATTCCGGACTTTGCCGGCGAGATTCGCCTCGAGGAGCTTCGTGGCCGCGGCGTAGTCCTCGGCCGTCGGGCCACTCGCCGCGTCCGCGGCATTCACCGCGTGCAGCGCACCTGCCAGGAAAAGTACCCCGAAAAGCCCGCGTCCGAATCTATACATTTGCTTTGTCCCAATTCTGCAAAAGCAACCGCTGTCACTCCGGGAGGCTTTCGCCAGGTCGGGCCACCCGGCTCCGGCGCATGCGGTGCACCGGCTCCGGGTGACCGGGGACCCGGAGTCAGAAACCGTGCCGGTACATCAGCCGGATGGTGCGCGGCGGGATCATGAACTGCTCGTTGAACGTCATGCCGGCCGGTGGCGCCGCACCGGTGTTAGCAGTGAAAAACGGGTCGAAGTTGTTGATCGCCACGGGTTCGGCCGCGTCCGTGAGGTTGGTCACCTGCAGGTTGAGCGACCAGTTGTCGGCGCGCAAACCCGTCCCGGCACCCAACAACCAGAAGTCCCCGACCTCCAGGGCGGTCGTCGACAGGCTGCTGTTCATCTTGCCGGTGTAGCTGAAGGTGCCGTTCACGTAGAAATCCCGATCGCCTCCGCCGAGCGTCCAAACGTATTCTGCTCCGCCGGAGCCCGACCATTCCGGGGAGAATGGCAGCGGCGTGCCCTTTTCCGTCACCGCGCCCGTTATCTGGTTGGTTTCGAGGTCTTCATCGAGCTCCGCGGACGTGTAGCTGCCGCCAACGAACAGGGTCAGGTTCTCAACGGGATTGGCAAACAGCTCGAACTCGGCGCCCTGGGATACTGCTTTGCTCGCATTGAGAACAATCGCGAAGCCCAACGGAGGCACGGAGATGAGTGTCTGGAGGTCTTCGTAGTTCGTGTGCCAGGCGGCAGCATTCAACGTCACCATGCCGTTCGCGAACTGCGATTTCACACCGACTTCGAAGGTCTCGGTGCGATCGTCCGCATAGGTTTCAAACCCTGCGGAAGATCCGGGGACGAACAACTCCATGGACGCAAGCGTGGCCGGTGAGTTCACATTGCCGTTACGGGCGCCGGTCGAAAACTGCCCGTACAGCAGGACATCATCGCTGGCGGCGAACTCGAGCGCGGCCTTCGGGAGGATCGTATCGATGGATACGTCCTTGTCGACCGCCGGATAGACGATGGGAGAAAAGCCCAGGAATCCCGGTGTTTCCGGAGAGGTGGCCCGAAGGTCCTCTGTGTGCCAGCGCAAGCCTCCGATCAGTTTGACGCGTTCGGTGAGTGTGTACTCGGCCTCCAGGAAAAGCGACATCTGCTCGCCCTCGTTCGACAGCCCGACGTCCGGTGTATCCAGGCCCAACAGGTCGAGCGACACCCCGGTGCAGCGGTCCGGCAGGCCGAAGACCAGGTTGGTATCGGTGCAGGTATCGCCGTCCGGCAACTCGAAGGTGAAGTCCTTGTAGAACGCACCTGCCGTAAACTGGAAAGGCCCCTCGAAATCGGAGACATAGCGAATTTCCTGGCTCCACTGATCCTGGGCGATGTGATCCTCCGCGAACGTCTCGTCCAGCGTGCCGAATGTAAGGAACGTCGTGATCGAATTCACTGCCGAAAAGATCTGGTCGTAGCCGAAACGGTCGCGTTCACGGTCGAAATAGCTCGTCAGGGACGTGAACGTGCCCGGCCCCGCCTTCCAGTCGACATTCAGGTTTGCGACCAGGCTTTGGTCATCGATGCGGGCATTATCGAGCGGAAGATTGGCGATTCGATCATCCGGGTTACCCGTGTAGTGCCCGAGCGAGCCGAGCCTCGAATCGTCGAAATGCACCATCGCGCGGACGGCCACATCCTCCGTGGGCTGCGCCAGCAGCACACCGCGGAACATCCGTGCTTCCATGTCGTTCACGCCTTCCTCGCCGCCCACGACGTCGATATAGCCGGGATAGTTGTAGGTTCCGGCCGACAGGCGTACGCCGAGCCGGTCCTGGATGAGCGGGATGTCAACGGCCGCGCGCACGTTCAACTTGGTATCGCCGCCGCTCGCGGACACCGCCTCGCCTTCGAACTGCCCCTCGAACTCGCCGAGATTCGGACTGCGGGTGAAATAGCGCACCGCGCCGGCGCTGGAACCCTCACCGAAGAGCGTGCCCTGCGGACCCCGCAACACCTCGACGCGCTCGAGGTCCCATACCCGGATGTCCGTTTGCGACCCACCCATCGTATTGACGGGCGAGCCGTCCAGGTAAATACCGACCGGACGCGACGACGGCGCCAGGTCCTGCGTGATCAGGAAGTTGGTGATGCCGCGGATGCTCATTTCGTTGCGGTTCGGGCCGCGTTCCTGGATGTTCAGGCTGGGCGTAAACCGCGCCAGGCCGCCAACGTCGGTGATGCCGAGCCGGTTCAACGTCTCCTCGTCGAACGCGCGGATCGAGACGCCGAGGTCCTGGACGCTCGCCTCGCGATAGCGAGCCGTGACGACGATTTCCTCGAGGCTACTGCCCTCGTTCGCTTCGCTTTGCTGGGCAATGGCAGGGGGTGCAATGACAACCGAAAGCACGGCCGCCATGCCGGGCAATCCAAACGCTCGCCACCTGCCGGACGGGAGGCTTGCGGGCCGTTTCGAAGCGTGCCGAATGCTGACCATGTAGTAGATCCTCCTCGCAGGATTCAGGGTGCGGCGTTGCCGTTTTGGACGCTACAAGGCTTGAAACGCAGCACGCGCGCGTTCCCTCAGCAGGTCGCAGCCGTTCGTTCCTGCCCGAAGCCTCCGGCGTTCACTTGAAATAGAACTCCGCTGCGGGCCCCGGATTCGGCCAGACGGGGGCTGCCCGGTTGTCGTAAAGCACGCCGTTCTTCATCACCCGGTGGATTTGCCGCGTGTTCCGGATGTCGTCGAGAGGGTCCGCCTCGAGAACGACCAGGTCGGCGCGCTTCCCGGGCTCGAGCGAGCCGATCTCGTGGTCGAGCCCGTGCAGGCGGGCGCCATTGATCGTGGCGATGGCCAGTATGTCCATCGCCGCGAAGCCACCCTGGTCCAGCAGCGCCATTTCCATGTGGGCATCCAGCCCCAGCAACTGCCCGTGGCCGCCGAGTTGCATCGGCACGCCGGCGTCGTAGAGCTTCCTGAGGTTGGCGGCCAGCTCGGGGTGGTAGTAGTCGTCCTCGAAAACGTGCTGCGGCCGGCGGAGCCTCCCGATCAGTTCTTCCTCGCGCTCGAAATGCAGGAGCCGCTCGTTCTCCCACAACCGTTCATGCTGGTGGAACCAGTTCTCGCCCATGGGCCCGTCCAGCGTCACGATCAGGGTCGGCGTGATGGCGATCGCGCTGGCGGTGAAAAAATCAACATAGTCCTGGTAGACAGCCGTGAAGCCCATGGCATGTGCCAGGTCGGTGGCGCCGTCGATCACGCGCGTGAGATTGCTCTGCCCCTCGCCGCCAGGCTCCACCACCAGGTTCAGGCCTTCCTCGCGCGCGGCGGTGGCGAGCTGGTGGCGAACGCGCCGGGTGTTGGTGAGATAGTCCTTGAGCGCGGTCGCACCATGCGCCTTGTTGAAGCGGACCTGTTCCAGGACCTCGTCGTAGTCGGCGAACGAGCGAAACGTCTTCGGACGGAACGTGCGTACGTTGTACATCGGCGTACCCACCGTATACAGGCGCGGGCCGATAACCTTGCCTGCTCGCAGCATATCGGACAGCCACGTGTCCTTCGGGATAGTGCCGTACACCTCGTACATGGTCGTCACACCGTGTGCGAGCCCGGCCTCGAGCGACGCGACGTGCTGCTCGATGGTATGCGTCGCCGAGATCTCGCCCATGTAGTGCGCATGCACATCGACGATGCCCGGCATGATCGTCCGCCCGGCCAGGTCGATCACGTGCGCACCTGCCGGAATATCGACATCGGGACCGATAGCGGCGATACGACCGCCCTCTACGACCAGCGTGGCGTCATCGACGATGCGCCGGGCCGCATCCATGGTCAACACGCGGGCATTGGTGAAAGCGACCGCGCCCCCCGGCCGTGAAACATCGTATTGGATGGAGATGTCGATGCGCGACTCGATCTCTCCCTGCTTCCAGGCTGCCTCCACGCTCTTCTCGAGGAACTCGGTACCGCGCGTCCACACGACCGTGCGCCCGTCGGCGGAGAATCGCGGGTACAACCCGTCGTTCCAGACATCGAGTCGCTTGCTGGTGCCCACGCCTTCGGCGGCGCTGACCATTACGGGCTTGCCAATGAATTCGAACGGCGTGAGCCAGGTACGCTGGTATTCTTCGTAGAGTATCCAGCGCTCGTCCGGCGAGAGCTGCGCTGCCGCCGCGTTCGGGAACTTGTACAGCACTTTCTCGTCGCGGCCGTCGCGGCCGATGCTTTTCAGCACGAGGACCGTGCCGTCGAACTCGGTGAAGTAGAGCGACTTGCCGTCGTTCGCAAACGCCACGAACGGCGGTCGTTTGCCGAATTCGGCGCCGGCCATGGAAATGTGGGTGACGACAGTCCCGTCACCGCCCTTCGCATTCATGGTGACGAGCTCGAAGTCGGTCTGCGCTTCGATCTTCGTACCGTTCCGCAGCGTCTCCACGCCTCGGACGAATGCAAGCTGCTTGCCGTCGGCGGAGAGCGCGAGCGAGCCGTACTGCGAGGGCACGTCCGTCAGCTTCTCCGGCCGGCCACCGCCCAGGCGCCGGCGATAGACCGCGCCCAGTTCCTCGTCGCTCCATCCGGCAAAGTAGACGCGCCCGCTCGCCGGATCGTAGAGCGGGCTGCTCTCGTGCGCCGCGGAGCCGGTGAGATTCTCGACGCGGTCACCGCGATGCAGGTACAGGTCCCCCAAGGCCTCGAACAGGATGCCCTGGTCGCCAGCACGCTGGGCCCAGCGATGCAACCGCGTGCGGGCCGTATCGGCCGGGACCTCGGTACGGAAGCGAATCGTCGGGTCCAAACGCCGCTGGACGCGCGCCTCGAATGGAATCACGCGGTCCTCGCCGCTTCCGATATCGACGCGGTGAATCTTGCCGCCGTACCAGATCGCGATGGCGCTACCGTCGGGGAACCATGACATCGTCGGATACGCCGCGTGGTGATACACCGTGTAGTCCTGCCGGTCGCGTTCGATCCGCTCGAGCAGGACGCGCTCGATGCCGGTACCGAGCTCATGCAGGACGAGCTCCGAGTCGAGATCGTCACGGTGCACGTAGGCGAGGTAGCGGCCGTCCGGCGACAATGCCGGCGCTACCGCGCCACCCGGACGCGTAATCGCGGTACGGATTTCTCCCGTGGCCTTGTCGTAGACCTGGATTGCGAAACCGACCTTGTAGACAGGACCCTTGATCTGCTCGAACCAGATCAGCCCGCGCTCCGGGTCGTCGCGAAAATGATTGATGCCCTGGAAGCCTGCGCCGGGACGCGCCGCGGTTGGCTGCGGGGCCGGAACGATCTCCTGCCGGGTACCATCGAGCCCGAACCGGAAACCGGTGTTCTTCGTGCCTTCCATCATCGCCACGCCGTATACGGCGCGGCCGTCGGCCGACCAGGTGCCGCCGGTGACGCCCTCGGGCATCGCCGACACGTTCTGCCATTCCCCCGATGCGAGTTCGAGCACCCACAGGTCGTCACTGCCTCCGCGATCGGACGTGATCAACAGCTTGCTGCCGTCCGGGCTGTAGCGAGGAAACATGTTCCACGTCCGGCCCTCGGTCAGCGCCGTCGCTTTGCCGCCAGTAGCCGGCATCTCGTAGATATGGCCCAACAGGTCGAACACGATCGTCTCGCCGTCGGGGGCGACGTCCAGGCTCATCCAGGTGCCTTCGGACAGGGTGCTGTCGAACGTCACGAGGTCGTTTGCCCGGCTTTCCGAGACGTCCCACGTTTCCGTGGTAAGACCAGGGCTTGCGGTACACGCAAAAAAAGCGCCGATCAACAGGGAATACAGGATGGAGCTGCCTTGCCTCGTGTGGCAGCAGGTCGTTTGCGGCAGGTTCATATCGCGCTTCTGAAAAAATAGGTCGTCCGGGTGACGATACGACCGTTGCGGAACGTATAGGTGTCTGCAAACCGCTCGGCTAGCTGTCTTTCGCCGCGGGACATGCCGGTGAAGCGCCCCCAACAGGCGGCATCCTCTCCTTGTACGACAACGTGCTCAATTTCATGCCTGCCATAGGCGACGATTCGAACTTCCTCGTAGAAGTGCAGGACCTCCGCCAGCCCGCGGAGGGGAGGATATCCAGGCCGCTCATAGCGCACGTCGTCCGCCAGGAAGTCCGGAAGTCTCGACCACGACTGCTGGTCGATTGCAGCAAAGAGTCCACGGATCGACTGTTCCGTTGCGGACATTCCGGTCGCCACACTCAGTCCCCGGCTGCTTCGACCGTGTCGTCCAGGGTACCGAAGTGATATGCAGGCGGCGCCTTCCCGTGCAGGTAGCGGACGAGGTAATCGAAGGTCTTGCGGGTCGCAAACGGGCTGCGATTGTAGTGGTTGGCGCTCGGGATATAGATCATGTCGAAGTCCCGATCGGCCTTGATCAGTGCATCAACGGTCTGCAACGTCGTTGCCGGCAGCACGTTCTCATCGAGCTCACCCATCATGATGAGGAGCTTGCCCTCGAGTTTTTCCGCCTGGACCTCGGTGTCGTTGTTGCGGTAGTTGAGTGGCTTTTCGGTGGGATCCGAATAATAGCGCGTGCCGTTTGCATACTCCGCGATACCGTGGAATGCCTCCCAGTGATAGTCCGGATACATGTTGTGGATCGCGCCCACGCCGACGTTCGAGACGCCGACCTTGTAGAAATCCGGGAACTCGAGCATCGCGCGGAACGTGCCGAACCCGCCATAGGAGCTGCCGTGGATGCCGACTCGCTCCAGGTCGATCCAGTCGTACTTCTCCTTCAACTGCGTGATCGCGGCGACATGGTCCTCCAGGCCGATCGTGTTCAGGTTGCCGTTGGAATAGTGCATGAACTCCCGGTTCCGGTACGCCGTGCCGCGCGCATCGACGACGACGACAGCGAAGCCGAGTTGCGCCGCCGGTGCTTGCGCGATGCGTCCGTGCGTGCCCTGCACGGCCATCATGAAATTGCGCGGGACCACGGCGGTCAGCGGGCTGGCGTATTGGCTGTCGAGCACCGGGTACAGGCGTGACGAATCGAGATTCGCCGGCTTGAAGAGCACGCTCCACAATTCCGTGCCATCGTCGCCGACGGTGGTGACGAACTCCTCCGGATCCTGCCAGCCACTCTCATACAGGGCCGTCGCGTCCGCTTCCTCGAAGATCGACACCAGCTCGCCGTTGGCCGTCGCGCGAATGGCCGTGCGGGTGGGCTCATCGATACGCGAGTAGTTGTAAACGACGTACTTGCCGTCCGGCGACAGCACCTCGTAGCCCTTCGCACCGTCTATGGCAAGAATGTCGTTCCACGGGCTCGTCAGCATGTGATCGGCTTTCTCGTCGCCGAGCAGCGTCAACCCCGTGCCGTCGAGTTTGACCTTGTACAGGTAGCGGTCGTAAGGGCTCCCGCCTTCTCGATGGGTGCCGCTGAAATAGATGACGCCCGCGTCCTCGTCCACGTCCACGATGTCGCGAACGAGCCAGTCACCCGAAGTGATCGGGTTCTTCAGGTCGCCCGTTCCACTATCGTAGAGATACAGGTGACCCCAGCCCGTCCTTTGCGAGAACCAGATCACCTCGTTCCTTTCCGGCAGGTAACGGACGTTCGGCGGGTTGTATGACGTCGAGTTGAGGTCGGTTCTCGGCAACATCGATTCGCGGATGATTTCGCGTACCGATCCCGTGGCGAGATCGATCTCGAAGAAGTGCGCCGACCGCATGTAGTCGCCGTGCGCGACGGCGTAGAGCTTGCCGCGAGGTTCGTCCCAGAACGTGATCCTGAGAGCCAGCAGGTCCTGGTGAACGTGCAGCAGCTCGTCGTACGGCAGGTCGAGCCGGACCTTGCGTCCGCTAGCTACATCGATGACGTGCCAGTCCAGGGTTGGCGGCTTTTCCCCGGTCAGCGGGATGCGGGGCGTGTACACGATGGGCCGGTGGGTCCCGTCAACCGGCGAGGATTCGATGAACGGGTACTCGCGTACGTGCCGCTCGTCGAGGCGCGTGACCAGCAGCGTCGAGCCGCTCGGTGACCATTCGGCACCCATCGGCGGGAAACCGTGCTCGGCCCGGGCGCGCGCCACGTAGTTCGCCTTCCAGTTGCCGTAGTAGATGCCGTATCCGAAATGAGGCTGCCCGTCGCGGGTCGCCTGCGTTTCCTTGCCGGAGTCGAGATCGACGATCACGATGTTGCCGTCGACGGTTTTGGCTCCGAGCCGCCCGTCGGGCGATACCAGCAGGTTCGGCGCGAGCTCGGGCCGGACCGTCTCCGTGCACTCGAGTGCCGGCAGGGTGCAGTCGACGTCCTTGCCTTCCAGCCGGAACTCCACGCTCGACCGATCGGCGCTCACCTCGAGGCTGTCGAAGGGCAACGTAAGCGCCGTGGCATCCGGATGTCCGTGCGCTGCCAGCCACCTGGCGAGCGCTTCGTGGTCGAACAGCGGCGACCGGTCACCGGTCGCGGCGTCGACCAACGCGAACGTGTGACCGCCTTCTACTTCGCGCCGGTACCAGAAGTGATGACCTTCGCCGATCCAGTGCGGCGTTACGAACAGGTTCCTGACGAGTCCGCTGACCGTGGGTGCCAGGAAGCGTTCCGCCCTCGCGTAGTCGTCGGCCGTTACGCGGAACTGGTCGTTTTCGACCGGTCGGGCATCCGTGCACGCCACGAGGCCCGTGAGCAGGATTATATGAAACAAGGCGGCGCGCAAGGGAACGTCCGGCATCTGGCTACTCCACATCCGCAGGGATATGGATATAGACGCACTTGTGGCGCACGCCCCCAACAAAGGAACAGTGGACGGCCTCGTGCGTGGCCTTCGGACGGGAGTTCAGTCGACGCAGACGCGGGTACGCCGCTGTGATCAGGAAGCGGCGGCGAGGATCGGATCCCCTCCCGCCTGCAAGGCCCAGCGTTGCAGGTAGTGCGCGTAGCTCGAATCGACGTAGAGATCGTAACCCGTGTCGGGGAGCGGGACCACGACGGCCGGAACCTGGGCGAGCCGGGTACGTGCGCACTGCCCGTACGAGAGCTTGTCGAAATCGAGCCCCGAACCCATGGCGAGCAGCCGGCGCGCCTGCGGATGCTCCAGCCGACAGGTCGTGAAGGCCGCGGACGCATCGGTTGCACTGTACAGGATGCTCCCGAGGTGCTGGCGGCATTGGTGGATCAGCCTATCCGCGGAGTCCGTATCGCTCACGATGAGCCACTGGTCCGGCGCCAGCCACAACGCCTGCGGATCGCTTCCCGCGACGCTTAGCGCCTCCACCGGCAAACCCATCGCGGCGGCCGCGCGAGCTGCTGCGGAGAATTGCACGCGCAGCATGACCTTCGAGCGGCCGGGTACTTCAAGCATCTCAGGCATGCAGCCGCTCTCCCTCTGGATCGTAGAACACCGGATCGACGATCCGCGCCCGGCTCAACCGTCCCTCGTCGAACAGGTGCACCAGCTCGCCTTTACGCTCGGTGCCGCGTTCCAGCATGGCAAGCCCGATCGGTTTGCCGAGCGTCGGGCTCACACATGCCGAGGTCACGAACCCTTCGCTCCGGCGCTCGCCATTTGTCATGGCAACGATATGCGCGCCGGCGGAGAAGGCGGTGCAGCCGTCCTCGGCTTCGATCCCGACCAGCCGGCGGCGGTTGCCATCGCGGTCGTGCGGCCGTTGCAGGGAACGCCCGCCAACGTAGTCGCTTTGCTTTCTCTCGACCACGCGGCCGAATCCGACATCGACGGGATTGGTCGTGCCATCCGTATCCGAGCCGACGTGCAGGTAGCCCTTTTCCATGCGCAGCACGAGAACGGCTTCGATACCGGTCGGGACCAGGCCGTGCGAGTCACCTTTTGCCGCCAGTATTTCCAGCAGCGCCTCCGCCCGGTCGGCCGGAATGCCGACCTCGTAACTCGCCTCGCCGCTGAAGCTGACCCGCTGTATCCTCGCCGGCCACCCCGCGAGTGTCCCGGTCCGGATGCTCATGTGGGGCATCGCGTCGCCGGACAGGTCGATATCGCACTCGAGTTCGCCCAGCAGCGCCGCTGCGTTCGGGCCGGCAAGCGTCAGCACGGCCCACTGTGCAGTGACCGGTGCGATCACGAGCTCCAGGTCCGGCCACTCGCACTGATGCCACTCGTCGAGCCAGGCCGCGACACGGTCGCCATTGCCGGCAGTCGTGCTGACCAGGTAATGCCCCTTGTCGAGGCAGGCGAATACGCCGTCGTCCATAATGATGCCGTTCTCGGTCAGCATCAGCCCGTAGCGCACGCTGCCGGGCTCGAGCGTCAGCGCATTGTTGACATAGATCCTGTTGAGGAACTCCGCCGCATCCGGGCCCACTACCTCGATCTTGCCGAGCGGCGATCCGTCGAAGAGGCCGACCCTGCGCCGTACGGCGAGTACTTCGCGCTTGATCGCTGCGTCGCGGGACTCTCCATGCGGTGCGTACCATGCAGGGCGTTTCCATCCGCCGTAGTCGTCGAATACCGCACCCGCGCGCACGTGCCAGGCATGCGCCGGTGTGAGCCGCGCCGGTGAATACAGGTCACGCGAGTTCGGGCCGGCGATGACACCCATCGGCACGGGCATGTATTGCGGCCGGAATGTCGTCGTGCCGACCTCACCGACCGGTTTGCCTGTCAGCTCGGCGAGAAGTGTCAGCGCATTGAGATTGCTGGTCTTCCCCTGGTCGACCGCCATCCCGACGGTCGTGTAGCGCTTCAGGTGCTCGACGGATACGAAGTTCTCCCGCACCGCCAACTCGACGTCGGCCGCCGTCACGTCGTGCTGCAGGTCGATCCATTGCCGGTTCCGGTCGCCTGCAATCGCGAGGCGGGGTCCTGGCATCGAATACAGCGGGCCGCCCGATTCCGCGGCGGGCGGCAGGCCATCCGGAGGCGTCAAGCCCGCATCGGCGGCCGCCTCGACTCCCGCCTGCCAGCCGCGGGCAATGACGTCCTGCAGGTCGAAATCAGCGTTTGCCGCGCCGGCCGCGCGCACGGCCTGGCGGCATTCGCGCGGCACGAAGCAGCGCATGGAATCGTCGTACCGCAGCGTGCCGCCGGCTTGCGACCAGAGGTGCACGGTCGGACTCCATCCGCCGGAGACGGCCAGTGCGTCGCAGTCGACGAACCGCTCGGATCCACCAGCTCGGAAGGCAACCGCCCGCAAGCCTTTTGTGCCGCGTGTATCGGTTATGCTGCAGGCCGCGTGGACGCCGATGCCGCGACGTCGAGCCTCCGCGCTTACCTCGCTGCCTGGCTCGGGACGCGTATCCAGGATCGCGGGAACCGGCACGCCGCAATCGTCGAGAAGGAACGCCGTACGGTAGGCCTCGTCGTTGTTGGTCGCCAGCGCCACTCGCCTGCCCGGCACCACCGCAAACCGGTGGACGTACTCGCGGATCGCGCTGGCGAGCATGATGCCGGGGCGATCGTTGTGATCGAACACCAATGGTTGCTCGATCGCGCCGCTCGCAATGACGACCTGGTTCGCCCTCACTTTCCACAAGCGCTTGACGGGTGTCCCCGGGTCTTCGGCATCGGAACGATCCACGATGGTCAGGATGTTGTGATCGTAGTAGCCGCTTACCGTCGCTTGCAGCATGACGCGCACGCCCGGCGTCTCGCGAAGCTCTGCCAGGGTCTGTTCGATCCATTCATGCGCCGGCCGCCCGTCGACGGGTGCGGGATCGGCCAGGAGGCTCCCGCCTGCCGCGAAATCCTGCTCGGCGACGATGACCCTGGCGCCGGCCCGGGCGGCCGCCAATGCCGCGGCCAGCCCGGCGGGTCCGGCGCCGCAGACGAGCACCTCGCAGTGCGCGTTGTGATGGTGGCAGGCGGTCGGGTCCTCACCGTCCGGCAGGTGCCCCAGCCCGGCGGTGCGCCGAATGGCCCCTTCGTACCAGCGCCAGCTCGGCCATTTGAAGGTCTTGTTGTAGAAGCCCGCCGGCCACAGCGCACGGGTGAAGTCCAGCACGCGGCCCAGGTCGAAACCGACTCCGGGAAAGCAATTCTGGCTCTCGGCAGCGAGGCCGGGCGTCAAGCGCGCGAGCGGCGCGCGCACGATCGGGGACAGTTGCGCCGAGGGTGTGCCGCGGCGCACCGCGAGCAATGCGTTCGGTTCTTCTTCGCCGGCGGAGAAAATACCCCGCGGCCGGTGGTACTTGAAGCTGCGGCTTACGATGCGTACTCCGTTGGCGAGCAGTGCCGCGGCGAGCGTATCGCCTTCGAAGCCGCGGTAGGTACGTCCATTGAAACTGAACGCCACTGGCCGGTCGCGATCGATCGCGCCACCCTCCGGCAGCCGAAAAGCTTGCCCGGTGCTCATCGCCCGGCTCCTTCGCCGGCGAGCTTGCCCGGCGAAACGGGCTGCTCCGTGGACGCCGAATGGGCGCCCGGTCGCCGGTTCTCGCCCAGGCGCGGCTTCGCCTCGCCCATGCGGTAAACCGCCAGTACCTCGTGCGTCACCGTGTCGCGTGCGATGTTGAACCAGCGACCGCAGCCGAACGTGTGGCACCAGCGTTCGTAATGGACGCCTTTCGGGTTATCGCGATGGAACAGGTAGCGAGCCCACTCGGCGTCGCTGCAGGTTCGGTCGGGGCGGCTGACGTGAGCCGGCCCGCCGAATTTGAACTCCTCTTCATCGCGCACGCCGCAATAAACGCATTCGATCCTGAGCATCAGTGAGCTACCCCGGCGGCAGCGCCCTCGTCGATCAGGGCCCCCGTCTCGAAGCGCTGCAGCCCGAACGACCCGATCAGGGGATGGGCTTCGTCGTTGGCGATCGTCCACGCCATGGTGTCACCGCCCGCGGGAATCGCTTTGTAACCGCCGGTACCCCAGCCGGCATTGATGTAGAGCCCCTCCACGGGTGTCTTGCCCATGATGGGCGTCGTGTCCGGTGAAATATCGACGATGCCGGCCCATTGCCGCATGAGCCGCAGGCTGCGGAACGCCGGAAACAACTCGAGCAAGGCGGACACGTTGTGCTCGAGTGCCGGCAGCCCGCCTCTTTGCGCATAGCTGTTGTAGACGTCGGCGCCGCCGCCGAGCACGATTTCGCCACGGTCCGACTGGCTCACGTACATATGGATGACTGCCGAAAGGGTCACCGTGTTCAGGACCGGCTTGATCGGCTCGCTGACGGCGGCCTGCAGCGCCATGCTGGTCAGGGGCACGCGGAAGCCTGCTTTTGCCGCCAGCACGCTGGTATGCCCGGCGACGGCCAGCCCGACTTTCCCCGCCGCGATGTGGCCGCGCGTCGTGTCGACGCCGACGACACGGCCTCCCTGGATCCGGAAACCGGTTACCTCGCATTGCTGGATGATGTCGACCCCGAGTGCGTTTGCCGCCCGCGCATAGCCCCAGCCGACCGCATCATGGCGTGCAATCCCTCCGCGTCGCTGTATGAACCCGCCGACTACCGGATAGCGGCTGTCGAGGTTGATAAGCGGCTCGATCCTCTTGATGTCTTCCGGCGCGAGCACCTCCGAGTCGACGCCGTTTACCCGGATCGCGTTGGTCCAGCGCCGGGTTTGCTCGAGCTCGTGGTCGCTGTGCGCCAGGGACATGATGCCGCGCTGGCTCAACATAATGTTGAAGTTGAGCTCGTGCCCCAACGCCTCGTAGAGCTTGAGCGAATGATCGTAAAAGGCCGCGCTTTCCGGCCAGAAGTAATTGGAGCGGCAAACCTGCGTGTTGCGCCCCGAATTGCCGCCGCCGAGATAGCCCTTTTCGAGCACGGCCACGCTGCGAACTCCATGCTTTTTCGCCAGGTAATAGGCCGTCGCGAGGCCGTGCCCGCCCGCGCCGACGATCACGACGTCGTAACTCCCGGCCGGTTCCGGGTTGCGCCAGGCGGCCGGCCAGCGGCGATGACCGCTTAAAGCCTCGCGCATCAGCGAGAAAATTGAATAGCCTTGCATGAATTCCTCTTGGTGCCATATCTCGCGCCGTGCGCGGTCACGCTTGTGACGCTCCGGGCCGGTGATCCCCCAGCAGTCTCCGGCTCGCTCGCCGCACCTGCGCCGGTTGTGGCGATTTTGCTTGTCAACAAAACGTAGCGGAGTACATTACGGGGCGATGTTGGCAGCGCCGTCCAAGAAGACGCATACCGGTTGCTTGCCCTCAGTGCTTTGGGGAGGCAGTATCCCGCTGCGTCTAGGTGCATGGGTTCGCGCGTAGAACGTGAAAGGGCCGGCGGGCCAGCAGTGAATTTCCGACGGACGAGCGCGATGGGGCCGTATGGCCGGGCGCGACGGTACCAGGTTCGTGACAGCGAATAGACGGCACCAGGCAAAGAAGCTTCGATTGAGCCGTGACGATTGGCTTGCGGCGGCTCGGGCGGCGCTGATTGCCGAAGGCAAGGATGCCGTCAAGATCGAACGACTCGCCAAAACACTCAATGTGACGCGTGGCGGCTTCTACTGGCACTTCAAGGACCGCGATGACCTGTTGGACGCACTGCTCGTATCCTGGGAACAGGAGACGACGGCGGCCTTCCAAAGCACGCTGAAACAGGATCACCCCAACGGCATGGGAAAGTTCCTCGCGCTGGTCAACCTGTGGGTCGAAGAAAAATCCTACAGCCCCGCATATGACACGGCAGTGCGCGACTGGGCCCGGACATCGGACCGGGTAGCGCGCGCGGTCAAGCGGGTCGACAACAGGCGCATCGATATCCTGAAGCGTATCTTCCTCGACATGGGGTGCGACGACGAAGAGGCCTTCATTCGGGCTCGCGTGGCGTATTTTCACCAGGTCGGCTACTACACGCTCGGGCTCGGCGAGAGCCAGCTCGAGCGGCGCAAGCTCCTGCCCCTTTATATAAGAGTACTGACCGGGCGCGACGCCCCCGGCTAGCGGGCCCCGCCCCAGCGGGCGATCCGATCGTCTACCCTCCTGATTTTTCAGCAAAAGTGTGCCCTTCCGGCTCATTCCATACAGTTCTGTACAGATAACATACAGATGTGTATAGTCTAATTACCATACATTCCTGTATGGAATGGGCGCCACCAGGGACGCCCGGACAATCCGGCACGAACCGGGGGGATTGACCAATGGCTGTAGCACACGATCAGCTCAGGGAATTTTTTCCACCAGCGCCGGCTCTGACTTCACGACTCCTGAGCCACATACATTCACAGTTCGACGGCGCGCTGCGCGGCTATCTCCTGCGCAGCCTCGGCAACCCCGCCGACGCGGACGATTTCGTGCAAGAGGTGTACTTGCGCATCGCCCGCCAGGACAGCGTGCAGCACATCGATTGCGTCAAGGCGTTCGTCTTCAGGACAGCCAGGAACCTTCTGTGCGATCGGTCGCGGCGATTGGCAACGAGGCTCCAGCAAGCATCGATTTGCTGCGACGACGTTCCGCTCCAGGAAACCGGCATGGATCCCGCAGGTCGCGCCATCGACGAAGAACGGCTCCAGCGTCTCTTTGACGCGTTGGACCGTACCAGCGACAACGCGCAACAGGCCTTTCGAATGAGTCGCCTCGAGGGCCTGAGCTACGCGGAGATTGCCGAACGCATGAACGTCTCGGTCAGCATGGTGGAGAAGCACATCAGCGCGGTGCTGCGCGCACTCGACGCCGTCGACGACTGAGCACGGGCTGCCCTCATATCCCTCCTGCCCTTCCGGCGCGCCGCGGATCGGTCGCGGCGTTCAGGTGTCCCGACGCGTCGCGCCATACCTGCTGGTAGGAGCCCATGTGGAAATCGTACGGCGGGAGCGGTTTCAAGGTCGCTCCGAGCTTTGCCAGGTCCTTTAGCGTAGCTTCGGGGATACGCGATTCGATCTCGATCGAATAGTCCGGATGCATCGGCAACATGCGCGGCAGGTCAGTCGCTTCGTACGGGCTGAACCGGTAGTCGAGCACGTTCGACAACATTTGCGGGACGGTGCAGTGCACATTGCCCGGGGAACCCATCGAGTGCACCGGCTTGCCGCCGCGGAATACGATCGTATTGCTCATAACCGAGCGCATGCGGCTTCCGGGCAGGCCGAGCCAGCCGGCAATGGCGGCATCCATGCTGAACTGGACATGGCTGCCGATCATCGGCACGCCGCCGACCACCATCCCCGGGATGCCGCCGGACTGCAGCGTATTCATCATTTGCACCCAGTTCCCATCGGCATCGACACAGCTCAGCTCACAACTCCCGGAAGGCTGTGACGGCTTGTCTTCCGAACCGGATGCGGCCCAGCCGAAAGCCCGACGGTTCATCTTGTTAGTAGTGAGCTCGACGTGTTGCGTGAGGTCGACGCCTTTCTTCGGCAGCGAAGTTTTGAGGATTCTCGCGAGGCTCTCGTGGTAGGCGTCCGACGTCCACACATCGGTCGGTACGCCGAAGAATTCAGGGTCGTGCAGATGGCCGAGCTCCATGTGGGCCCGGCGCAACGCCTGCGCCATGTAGTACAGGCTCTCGGCCGATTCAGTGTAATGGCCGAGACGCGCGACATCGAGATGCCGCAGCATGCCGAGCACGAGGCAGCAATACAGCGCCTGCCGCTCGGGCGGAGCGGTCTGCACGATCTCGAAGCCCGCGTGCTCGTAGCGGAGTGGCTCGACCCAGCGCGGCGGATTCGACGACAGATCCTCGAGCGCGATCGCCCAGCCCAGTTCATTGGCAAGTGCGACGAACTCCCGTGCCCACGACCCCTTGGTGAAGTATTCCGGCCCTTCGTCGGCGAGCCCCTGCAAGGTCTTCGCGAGCTCCGGATTTTTCAGCCTTTCGCCGACGGAAGGGGTGAAGCCGTTCGGTGCGAACAACTCGCGCATCCCGGGGAAAAACGTATTGCCCTTCAGCTCGAACTCCATAACCCCGCGCTGGAACTCGTCGACGGGAAACCCGTCCTCCGCCCAGGGGATTGCCGGCTCGACGAGCCGCTTCCACGGAGTCCGCCCGAAGCGCTCGTGCATCGCCTGCATGCCCGGCATGAAGCCCGGGATGCAGGCCATCGGCGATCCGGTCGCAACGCCGCCGAGCCCCTCCGGGTACAAGCGGAACGGTGGCAGCGACGGGTGGAGGGTCCCCATGCTGTTGAGCTGCCAGGTCCGCCCCGTGCGTGCCTCCCAGTACAACCAGCTCACGGTGCCCGTGTGGTTGGTCATCTCCGGCTGCACCGTCGCCTGCGTGATGCAGCCCGCAACGGTGGCATCCACCGCGTTGCCGCCTGCTTCCAGGATGTCGAGCATCGTCTGCGTAACGATTGGACTCTGGCTCGAGGCGACCGCGCGCTTGTCCCGTATCACCTGCTTGGGGCCTTGCCGCGCCAGGTCTTCGCATGCGACGGCGAGCGAGCCTCCGGCTGCTCCGATCGCGTCCGCACGAGCCAGCCCGGCAGCACCGCCGGCGGCGACCCCCGCAATGCCGAGACCGGCACCCTTCAGGAAGTTACGTCGATTCTGCGCCATAGCGGCCTCCCGTCCTTCATGTCCGTTGCAGCCAAGGACGCACTCGGTGGCTGCTTCCTCAACCCGGCTGGTCGGCCTTGCGGCCGACGCCCCGGTAAAAGCGCAGGATGAAACTCGTACCGTGTTGTGGACTGTGATCGTGGCTTCGCGCGTAAAGGAGCGGCGACAACAGGTACAACAGGATGCCTGTACTCACAGCGATGCAGCCGAACAGCTCGAAGGCCGAGGTATACGTCTCGATAGCGGCGCTTATGTCCGTGACACCGGCGCGACTCTCGAGGCTCGTCAGGCGGGCGAGTTGCCCGGCAACGAAGCTGCCGATGGACAGCGACAGGAAAAAGGTGCCCATCATCATCCCGACGACGCGAGCCGGGCACAACCGTGTAATCATGTTCATGGCGATCGGAGCAATGCAAAGTTCGCCGCAAACCATCAGGAAGAACACCAGCGCGAACCAGACCAGCGCAATCTTGTTGCCGCTGCCCGCCAGCGACGCTCCGACGACCGGCATGAAAAACGCCGCACCGATCAGGATCAGGCCGAGTGCGAACTTGACCGGCGTGTTCGGGTTCATTTCACGCCTGCCGAGGACCGTCCACAGCATGGAGAACACCGGCGCCAGCAGGATCACGAAAACAGGCGGTAAAGCCTGGAGCTGCGAGGCCTGCACTTCCCAGCCGAACAGGCGCCGATCGACCAGCCGGTCCGAATACAGGTTGAGCGAGCTCCCCATCTGCTCGTAAAACGACCAGAACAGGATCGAGAACGCGATCAGGACCGCCACCACGAGCATGCGGTCACGCTCCTCCGGCGTGCAGCGGAAGAACGAGAAGTACAGGATGCCGATCGCGAGTAACGTGCCGAAAATCCCCAGCCCGGCCCCGACCGCGCCTTCGTGCACGAGAAGCTGCCACGCCACCAGCACCATCACGCCGGCGCCGAGGTAGTTCAGCCACTCGCGGTTCAGTCCGAAAAAGACCGGCTGGCGGAGTTTCTCCGGATCCGGGGGCTCCGCATGCCCGTAAAGGTAGCGCTGTCCCCAGAGAAAGAGCAGCAGGCCCGCCAGCATGCCGATGCCGGCAAGCCCGAAACCGTACTTCCAGCCGTAGGTCTGGCCGAGCCACCCGCACAGTAGCGGTGCAATGGCTCCCCCGAGATTGATACCGAGATAGAAGATCGTGAACCCGGCCTCGCGGCGGGGATCGTCGCGCCCGTACAGCGTACCCACGATAGTGGAGATGTTCGTCTTCAGGAAGCCGACGCCGGACACGATCAATGCGAGCGAGAGGAAGAACAGGTTCAGGTAGGCCGGATCGCGCACGATCGTGGCCTCGCCCTGCACCACGCGCTCCATGGCTGCCGGCCCTTCGATGGCCATCAGCAGGTGGCCGGCGGCCAGCAGCAGCGCGCCGACCGTAACCGCCTTCCGCGAACCAAGGTAGCGATCCGCGAGGATACCGCCGATGACCGGCAGCCCCCAGGCGAGCGCCGTATACGCACCGTAGATCGCGTAGCTCCGCGAATCGGAGAACAGGAAGTGCTGCGTGAGGTAGTAGATCAGCAGCGCACGCATGCCGTAGTAACTGAAGCGTTCCCACAACTCGGTGCCGAAGCAGATCAGGAGCCCCTTTGGGTGATCGAAGGGCGAGAGCGACACCGGTTACTCCGCCGGATCGACAAGCCCGAAGTGCTCGAGGAACCAGCCGACGTAGCGTGTCGTCGCATCGATGACCTCGGGAAACGTGCGAATGCCGTGACCGGCGGTCGGGTAGGTCGCGAGCACGGATTTCACGCCGTGCTCGAGCAGCGAACGGTGGAACTCCAGCGCCTGGGTTGGCGGCGTGTTCTGGTCCAGCGCACCGGTGAGCTGCAAGGTCGGCGTGGTCACGTTGCTGGCGAACATCACCGGGCTGCGCTCAAAAAAGCGCCCCCCGGGGGCCGAGGCGCTGCCGTCCAGGAACAGCTCGTCGAAATAGGGAATCTGCGATGTCCGGTGCTGGCTGTACCAGTTCGTGGCGGGCGAGATCGGCACCGCGGCCGCGAATCGGGTGTCCTGGGTGATCAGCCAGGCGGATGCGAAGCCGCCGTAGCTGATACCGGTGACGCCGAGGCGCTCCGGGTCCGCGATGCCATCCTTCACCAGCGCGTCGCAGGCGCTTAGATAATCGTAGGTATCCTCCCCGCCCATGTCGCCCTTGACGAGCCGCGCGAAGTCCTGCCCCCTGCCGCTGGATCCGCGCGGGTTGGGGTACAACGAAGCGATCCCGTGATCCGCGAGCGCCTTCGCCCCGCGGAGCCTGCCGGCCCAGCGGTTGCGGCAATGCCAGACCGGGCCGCCGTGGATGTCCATGACCAGCGGGAAAGGCCCCTCTCCCGGCGGGCGGATCAGCCAGCCCTGTATTTCCAACCCGTCGCGCGCGCGCCAGGTGTACGGCTCCGCCCTGGCAGCGCTGGCTCCCTCCGGCCTGCCGGTCCCGAATGAACGCACGACGTCATAGCCGCCGTTTACGAGGCGGACCAGTTCCGGCGGCGTGTCCCACGACTCACCGATCAACGCGGCTCCGCCGCCGGGCCACGGCCAGATCGACGGATACCAGTTTCCGGAGGTGCGTTCCGAACCCTGCCAGAGCACGGTGACCGTCCCTTCCGCAACCGCGTATTCGGCGACGATCGTCTCGAAACCTCGAGTTCCGGCGTAGACGAGGTGCCCGTCGTCGCGCCACACGGCGTGCGTGACTTCGACGCCCTGCGTGTCCACGACGACCGTTTCGCCGGCTTGCCGATCGATGAGATGCAGCGTACCGCAGATGATCAACCGGTCGCTGCAAACGGCCTCGACCACGGCGACATGGCGCCCGCCGGGCGATGCGGTGGGCAGCCCGACCTGGTCCGCCGGAGAAAAAACGGTTTCGACTTCGTCGCTTCCCAGGCGGCAGGCAACCAGCGTCGAGCGATACCAGGATCCTTCCGAGTGCGAATCGGAGGCGACCGACATCCAGCTGTCGCTGCCGAGCCAGGCCGCCTCCCAGTAGTTCAAGCCATCGGCGGACACCTTCTGCATCCGGCCGCTGGCGACCTCGTACACGTACACGCTGCGCCACAGGTTCTCGGCATCGCCGGTATCGACCTCGGGGAGCCAGGCGGGGAGATCGTCCTCGGCGGGAGCCGCGATCTTCGCTCCGCCCTGGCAGCCGGCCAGGTCGGCACCGCGACCGGCGACCCCGAGGAGGACCTTGCTGCCGTCCGGCGCCCAGTGCAGGTACTCGATGGAGCCGTTCACCTCGGGCGTCTCGGCCGAATCCGAGGGATCGGCAACGTCGACCAGGTACAACTGGTAGTTGCCGGCCTCCCGCCGATCGGAGAGGAACGCGAGCCGCCGGCCGTCCGGCGACCAGCGCGGCAGGCGATCGTTGTTCTGTTGCGCGGCAATGATTTCGAGCTCGCCGGTAGCGAGATCGACGAGCGCAATGCGCGTTACCGGCGGCGCGGCGAGATCGTCAAAAATCGTCGCCGTAATCGCCGCACGCCCTCCGTTGGGCTCAATGCACACATCCGCGGCATCCGAGACGGTACCGGTACCAGGCGCGTGAATTGCCCGGAAATAGTCCTCCACCTTCTTGTAAAGCGAAGTATTGCGTATGTCGGTGTTCAAGACGATACCTCCGTGTGGGCTTGGCACTTTCTATCCAGGGTCGCCGGGCGACTTGGCCCGAAGCTAAGACGCGCAATTCCGGGACGACCTCAGGCAAGCCTTCGCGCATTTGGGCCCTCAACAGAGTTTCGCGATCCCATGCCGGTTTGTCGATCCGTGCATGATGGCAAATCTTTACTTGCAGCCCACTTGGAGGCGTGACTGCCGCGAAACGTTACGTGTTGAGGTTGTCCGTTCCGAATGCGTCTTCGTAAGCATGCAGATATCGTCAAAGGACGACGCGGCGTCTGTTCAGGCATCCGGGTGCCTTGCGCTTTCCGATCCCTGACGTACTCCATGGCAGATTCCCAAAGGAGCGCCACGCGCGCAACGGGCTGCGCTGATGATTGCAAGTTATGTGAACGGGCACATAAGGAGTTGGACAATGCCACAGGATCCCCACCACAAGCCGGCGAGTATTCCGGGACTGTCAATACCGCTTGCGACACTCGTGATTATGGCCGGCGGGTACAGTGCACCAGCGAGCGCTCAACTCGAAGAGCAAGCTGGCGACATGGTACTCGACCAGATAGTCGTGACCGCGCGCAAACGGCAGGAGTCGACGTTCGAAGTACCTGCTACCTTGGCGGTCTTTGACCGCGGGAAGATTACGGAGATTGGTGCCGATTCGTTGGCTGATCTTGCACCGTCGATTCCCAATTTCTTTTATTCTTCACAGCGGCCATTCGCCACGACCGTAACAATGCGAGGTCTCGGTGCCGCCCTCGGCAACCCCGGCGTTGGCATGTATATCGATGGTGCCTACCAACTTGGTACATCTGCATTTACCCTGCCACTTTATGATGTCGAGCGCGTCGAGGTTCTTAAAGGTCCGCAAGGCACCCTCTACGGCCGAAACTCCTTTGCCGGGGCCATCAACTACATAACCAGGGCACCCAGCGAAACGCTTGAAGCGGACGTGTTCGTCGAAGTCGGTAACGGCGACACTGCTAAAGGCTCGGTTTCAGTTGCAGGGCCGGTCATTGAAGGCTTGCTGAGTGGCCGAATCACGGCAGGATTGCAGAGGCGAGATGGATTTTTCGACTTTGCGGACGGCACGGACGCGGATTTCGCCGACTACGATGCCATTGCCGGGAGCCTTTCGTTTACTCCGTCCGCGGATTTCATTGCGAGGCTGCGATACTCGTACCTGGATAACTCTTCCGGTTCGTTCCTGTACCAGTCCGTTTCCGGGATAAACGATGATTCGGGACGCCTGTTGATGAACTCACCGTTTGAGCTCGGTCCGTTTGCAGGAAGATATCAATACGAAGGCGTCGAACAAGACTCCGTCAACCTGAACATGACGTATTCCTGGGATAACACCGATCTCGTCAGCGTCACCACTTACGACGATGTACGAGTGTTCTCGCTGTACGACGTGGATATATCCCCCGTCGACAATGCGAACGCGCTCACTGAGTATGAGCGAGACGCTTTCAGCCAGGAAATTCGTCTGCAATCAACGGGAGATCGCCAGTTCAACTGGCTGGTTGCAGCTTATTACACAGAGGGCGCGAACCCCGGCGGTGGAGGAAATACACTGGGTGGCACTCGTTTCCCTGCAACGGTAGTACAACCCTTCGATCACGTAGAGTTCGAGGGCTATGCGGTATTTACGGACCTCGAGTACGCTTTGGACGACTATTGGACTATCGGTGCAGGCATCAGGTATGACTCCATCGATAAGTCGATCAACTTTGTGAACAATCCAGCTGCGGTGCTGGAGGACACGTTCACCGGCACACAACCAAAGTTTACCGTTGGTTATAAGCTTAATGACGACACGCGAATACATTTCGCTGCCGCGAAGGGATTCAGGGAAGGAGGGTTCGTACCAACGCTTATCGGTACTCCTCTGGAGCGCTTTCCAAATGATGAGTTGTGGTCCTACGAAACCGGGGTCAAGAGCACTTTTGGTGAGGGCAGGGGAAGTGCAGAAGTTGCGGTCTTTTACATAGATGCTGGTGCCTTTAACGGAACGGCACTCCTGCCCACCCCTGTAGGCACCAGGCTGGTCACGGTTCCAATCGGGAAAGTCGAATCCTATGGGCTCGAGCTGGCAACCTCCTACCGAATCACGGAGCTGTTCACTGTGGACTTCCTGGGAGGCTACAACCAGGCAGAACCTACAGAGCTGGTAGAGGGGGTACAAAATGGCACCGCCCTCGTCGGCGAACAGGCGATAGAAGCGCCTCTGTGGAACTTCCGGCTGGCCGGCCGATTGGATATTCCATGGGAACGCAACACGAATATCGGGTTACAGGCAGCCTTCACTGGCGTCGGCCCCACAAACTTTCTCGGCGAGAACTTGCCGGACGCGCCACTTACCGAGCGCGATCCATACTATCTATTGGACGTTCGCGCCCTGTTTGAGTGGGAGAACTACACCCTTACTGCATTCGTCCAGAATGCAACCGACACCGTTTACGCGGAGACCTACAGGCCGCTTTCGGCATCGGCCGCATTCGGCGGGACCAGCCGAGGCGTCATATATAACGATCCAAGATACTTCGGCGTTTCGTTCAAGGCGGAGTTTTAGATGATGTATCGCACGTTGGCCTATTTTGCCGTATTCGCATTCTTCGTCATAAGCAGCAGTTTTTCCGATGCCGCTCAACACGAAAATGCAGCGCAGCCGGCAACTTCGAAAACGGTGCTCCGCGGGGGTTGGATTTACGACCCGGAGCTCAAGAAGGTGACGCGGAATCGCGGCATTGTCGTATTGAACGGAGAGTTTTTCACGGTAGGTGTCGCGCTGGATGGCGGTTCTCTTTCCGGCGCCAACGTTATCGATCTTTCGGACGACGAGTATGCGATCCCCGGGCTCATAGACACGCATGCCCACTACGATGTGGCGCTGGTATCTCAACGTCGCGTTGACGACGTGCGCGTCAATCCTGTTGTGTACCTTGCCAATGGCGTAACGTCGACCTTCACGGCCGGGGAGTATGATCCTTATGTCGTACGCGAGGCTCGACTTCGAATCAATCGCGGAGAGCAGACAGGTCCGAGGATATTCCAGGCTGGCCCGAAGTTTGGTGTCGCCAATCCCAGGTGGGACAAGAGTGCTTCGACGGAAGATGTCGAGGCGATAGTCGACAGGTGGGCCGAGTTAGGCGTCGCAGGCTTCAAAGCTTACGGATTGAGCCGCCCCCAACTGCAGGCACTGATCGCGCGTGCCCATCAGCATGGCCTGACGGTCACCGGTCATTTATTGGGCCGTGGGTATATCAATCCGAAAGAAGCCATACTGATGGGAATCGACAAGATCGAGCATTATCCCGGAGGTGATCACTTTCCGACCGACGAGTTCGCTTACGAGCATCTGCCCGACATTGATACCGAAAGCCCGGAATTCCAGGACATCGTGAATCTCTTCGTGAAACACCGTGTCTATTACAACCCCACGCTGACCCGGTTCTCCTATCTTGGAAGAAGTGCCGAGGACCTGGCGGAGATATTGCCGTACTGGATAGATGAGAGAGCGTTGTTTACTCCATGGGTCCAGAACAGGACCCGGAATCAGCCGCCTCCACCTCGTCCTGACTACTGGCGGGAAATTCCGGAATCGTTACGTAAAGCCGCCAAGGCTTTCTATGAATCGGGAGCAGAGGATCTGATGACCTTAGGCACCGACAACCCTTCCACCGGGTATTACTTGCCGGGTTTCGACGCTCATCGGGAACTGTATAACTTTGTACTGGCCGGCATCCCGGCCGAGGTTGCGCTCAAGTTCGGCACACTAAACGGTGCGAGGTGGTTGAACCTGGCCGAGCGACTTGGCTCCATAGATACCGGAAAGTGGGCTGACCTCTTCGTTATAAAGGGGAACCCGCTGGACGACATTCGGAACACCCGAAACATTCGCTTCGTAATGAAAGCCGGACAAATCTACTATCCGGATGAGCTTCTGCGATCGGTTGAAGGCAAGCTTGGCCCGCTTGACCGTGAGGAGGAACAAAATTGGTGAGGTGCCGCCTTACGATCCAGGCGGTTTTGCGGACTCGAGGCGGTAGCTGATCGCTGCTCTCTTCCCGGAGACTCCGCAACCAAGCAGGGATCCTGCTGGAACCGTTCGGTTTTTGCATCAGCCGACCGGCGGCCGATGGCCGGCCACTCCGAGCGCCTCTTCCAGGGCACGGGCGACGGCGAGCATCCGGCCCTCTTCGAAAAGGCGTCCATGGAACGCCACGTTGTGCGTAATCGTATGCTCGGGCCCGCCCGGATCGTCCGGAAGCACGAGGCTTCGCGTCGGGCTCTTCCCGAGCCCCGCGCGCATCGAGAGTCCGGGATGGCCGGTGAAGTTCGTGACCAGGACCAGCTCGAAGGAACCGTAGGTGGGCCCGAACAGGAGATCCACCCGGTCGAAGATCGCGTGCATCTCGCGCATGACCTGGCGCCGGAAGCGTTCCGCCTGTAGATAGTCCACGGCCGACAGCAACCGCGCCTCTCGCCAGCTATTCGGCCAACCGAACGAGGTCTTCGGCAACAGCTCATCCTCCCCGGACAGGGTGAGCGACTCGAACACGGCCGCCGACTCGACTTTGAGATTGTTCAGCAAGACGCCATACGGCAGCACCGGCAGCTCGACCTCGATCATCGACACGCCAAGCCCGGATAATGTCTCGAGCGCATTCAGGTGCGCCTCGCTTGCCGGCACCGAAGCGCCGGGGCCGAAACCGACCTGCTCGAACCACGCCGGCGAGTAGCCGACCCGAATGCCGCGCAGGTCGATGTGCGCGTCGTAGTCGAAGCCCATGGCAATGGACGTCGGGCTGGCGGGGTCGGCCCCGTTGATGGCCGCGAGCACGACTGCCGCGTCCTCGACGGAGCGGCACAGCGGACCGATGCGGTCGAGGCTCGGAGTGAGCGGCATGCCGCCCTCTACCGGCACGCGCCCGAACGTGGGGCGCAAGCCGGTCACGCCGCAGCGGTCCGCGGGATTGAGGATGGAGCCCAGGCTGTCGGTGCCGATCGCAAACGAGCAAAGCGCGGCCGCCGCGGCAGCGCCGGAGCCGGTACTAGAACCGCCGGCCGGCTCCGCGGTATTCCAGGGATTGCGGCTGATGCCGCCGAACCATTCCCAGCCGTTGGCGAGAGCGCCGGTAGCCGTCTTGCCGAGCAGCACCGCGCCGGCTTCGCGGAGCATGACCGTCACACGCGCATCGGTTTCCGGAACCCGGTCACGGTACGGCTGGGCACCCCAGGTGGTTGCTATGCCTGCGGTGTCGAATACGTCCTTGAGGCCGTAGGGAATTCCGTGCAGCGGGCCGCGATAGCGGCCGGCTGCCAGTTCCTCGTCCAGCGCGCGCGCCTGGCGGCGCGCCAGGTCCGCGGTGACGGTGATGTAGCACTCGAGTTTCGGTGCAAGCCTTTCGATGCGCTCGAGGTAGAGATCGGTCAGTGCCGCGCTCGTGAGCTGCCCGGTCCGGATCCAGTACGCCTGCGCCGTAACCGGCGCATAAGCGATGTCCTGCTCGCGCGCGGGCAGCGGCCCGGGGTCACCGGCCGCCGTCCGCAGCCGGTCGGGCTGGGGCGGGTAGGTTCCCTCCGGCAGCCGTGGGTCGAACACGAGCGCCGGCTCGAGGTCGAGCGGCCGTGGCACCTGGCGCAGCGCCACGACGCTCGCCACCTGTTGCGCGACCGTCGTCGCAAGCAGTGCCCGCTCATCCTCTGTGAATGCGATGCCGAGAAGCTTTTCCGCCTCGCGTATCGTGTCGGCCGTGATCCTGCCGGCCGCGGCGCCTGCCGGCGCCTCCGCCGCATGCCGTGATGCCGATGCCGACGCCGACGCCGCGAGCGTGGCGGCAATTCCCGCCAGCAACTCGCGCCGATTCACTCCGATGCCCGTCACGTTCACCTCACTCCGGCAACGTCATTCCATGGGTATCGCATTCGCGGAACGGATTACCGTTGCGAGGCGATCCAGCGGTCGACCTTGGCCTCGAGCACCGGCAACGGCTTGGCACCGTCCGACAATACGACGTTGTGGAATTCCCGGATATCGAATGTCTCGCCGAGAGTTTCCTCGGCTCGCCGCCGCAACTCCCAGATCGTCTCGTAGCCAAGCCGGTAGGCCAGCGCCTGTGCCGGGATACTGGTCGAGTAGCGCAGTGTCTCCGAGTCGATCTCGGCACCGGACTGGATCACGCGCTCGCGCATGTACTGGCGTGCCTCTTCCAGGGACCAGCCTAGCGCATTCATGCCGGTGTCGACCACGAGGCGGGTTGCCAGGAACATCTCGGCGATGTAACGGCCGTACCGCTCCAGCGGCGTCTCGTAAATACCCATTTCGAGTCCGAGACTCGCGGCGTACTCGGCCCAGCCTTCGGTGAACGCGGCGACCGAATACTTCCGCCGGAAAGCCTGCAGGTTCTCGTTCTCGTTCTGGGTAGCAAGGTGGAAGTGATGACCCGGGAGCAACTCGTGGTAGATCAGCGAACCGGCCCAGACCAGGCTGCGCGACGGGAGGTTTGAGGCGTTGTAGTTGTAGTAGCCGACCGGGTCGTCGGCGGTCGGGGGATTGTAGTAGCCGTACGTCATGCCGGCTTCCGACGCGAGCGGCAGCCGGCGCACTCCGTAGGCAGCCTCGGGCTGGTACTTGAACCAGGTATCCAGCAGCGGCTCCAGGCGATGGATGTAGTCCAGGTATCGCTGCTCCAGTTCCTCGGGCGAGCCTGCAATGAAGCGGGGATCCTGTTTGATCTGCTCTATGAATTCTTGCGCCGTCCCTTCGAAGCCCAGCTCATCGCGGATCGCCTGCATGCGCGACGAAATGTCGGCGACGGCTGCCTTGCCTCGCTCGTGAATCTGCTCGGGGGTCAGGTCGAGCGTGGTTTCGGTGCGAACCCGGCGACGGTAGACCGCATCGCCGTTCGGGTACTGGGACAAGCCCACCGCTTCCGGCGCGCGCGCCTCGTAGTCGCTCCCGATTGCCGCGAGAAGCCGGTCGAACCCCGGGTCGACCCTGGTCTCGATCAGCTCCTCGATTTGGCTATTGAACGCGGCACGTTCCTCTTCTGACAACGCCGCCAGGCGGCTGTCATCGACGCGGATTGCCGCCGGCACCACCGCCTGGACGCCTTCCCACGTCGCGCGCGCCGCGGGCAGGGCCGGCTTCGGCAGGTAGATACCGCGCTCGACCTGCCCGGCGACCTTGGCGTTGAGCTGATCGACCATGTCGGCCAGCTCGCCGGCCAACTCGAGGTAATGCGCGGCGGATGCCTGGCTCGCAATGGTTTGCGCCCTGAGCGCCTGCTGGGCGAACTGGAATGCGTACGGACCGATATAAGGCGTGATGTCGAAGCTCAGCCAGTAGTCATCGTCGGTGGCACCCACATCCGCCAGCTCGACTTCGAGGATCTCGTAGGTGACCAGGTCGTCGCCGGCGAGCGCGGAGGCGTTGATGGCAGCCAGCCGGTTCCGGAACGCTTCGGTTCGTGCCTGCCGCTCGTGGTACTCCTCGAGCGTCAGGTCTTCGAACCGTTCGATCGGCAGGCCTTCCTGGAGCCTCAGGTAGGTACTGTTCCCGAGGTAAGAGGTCCAGATGTCGTCGGCAAGTGCACGCAGGCTCTCGGTCGCCGCCGCGCCGTCCACCGCTGCCTGGCCGCCCGGCGGTGCCGGGGATTCGACACCGCTTCCGGGAGTGTTGGAGGACGGCTCACATCCCGCGAGCGCGCCCAGGACCAGGGCCAGCCCCAGGCAGGGGACCATTCGAAGATTGGCGGACAGGTTTTTCACTGGCTGTGCTCCCGTTTGCCGATCACGCCGGACACGTCAGAAGCTCTGGCGCCACGTCAGCACGATCGTCCTCGGCGGTGTGATGAAGTTTTCGTCGAAGGTGACGCCCGGAGGCAGCGGATTGATGACCGCCATGGCCGTGTCATCGAAGTAGTTCTTCGTCGTCAGCTCGATCTCGTCAAACACGTTGTTGACGCGCAGCTCCACGGACCAGTCATCACCCCGGTAGCCCGCCGCGGCATTGAGCAGCGTGAAATCGCCGACAACCGGTGAGTTCGCCTCGAGGGTCGTCAGCATCTCCCCGGTATAGGTCGCATTCCCATTGACAAAGAACTCGCCGTTCATCGCGGGCCGTCGGTACTCGCCGCCAACGATGCCGGACCAGTTGGGGCTGTGCGGCAGCTCGAATCCCTTCGGGAGAGAATCGCCGGTGATCTGGCTCACTTCCAGCGGCTCGCTGAGCTCGGCCTGCGCATAGTTCATGCCGCCGAACAGGGACCAGTTCTGGCTCAGCTCGGCATTTGCTTCGAGCTCGAAACCGGTTATCGACGCGGCACCTGCGTTGACGGTCATGCGGAAACCGAGAGGCAGCGTGGAAACGAGAACCTGCAGGTCTTCGTAGTCGTTGTAGAAGGCCGTCGCATTGACCCAGGCCCGCCCGTCGAGGAAGGATTTCTTGATGCCAACCTCATAGGCGTTGACCCGGTCGTCCGAGAACGCGGCAAACGCCTTGCTCGAGCCGGGGCCGAGGATGATCTCGATGTTCGACAGCGTGGACGGCAGGTTCAGGTTGCCGTTGCGGCCGCCGGTAGAGTACTGCGCGAACAGCAGCGTATCGTCGTCATACGCGAATTCCGCCGATGCACGGGGGAAGACGGTATTGATCGACACTTCTTCATTGATCTCCGGCGTCGGTATCGGGTTGTCGGGATCGATCGACGGCAGGAAGATCAGGCCTGACGGTGCAAACACCGAGATGTCCTCGTTGTGCCAGCGCAGGCCGGCGGACAGCGTCAGCCGATCCGTCACCTCGTAGCTGCCGTCAAAAAACACTGAGATCTGCTCCCCCTCGTTGATCAGCCCGACCGAGGGGGGCAGCTGACCGGTCTCGGCAAGCGTGTTCTGGCTGGCGAACCTCGACGGCCGCCCGAGCGCGAGGTACGCGTCCGAGATCGTCTCGGCGTCACGCGCCTCCCACTCGAAATCCCTGTAGAACAGGCCGGCAGCAAAGTCGAAGGGACCGTCCAGATGGGATACCAGGCGCAGTTCCTGGCTCAACTGGTCGTTCTCGGTCGTATCCTGGACGAACGCTTCCGCGGCAAACGGCTCCGGCAAGTTCAGCGTCTGCAGCGACAGCACCAGCGAATTGATCGGGTCGAAGATATCGCGCCGGCGCTCGCGATGGACGTACGAGGTAATAGAAGTCAGCTCGACTTTGTCGAAATCATACGCAATGCGGGCGGAATAGATCTCGCTGTCGTCCTCGATCCCGTCGCCTCCCAGCGGGTAGGTCGTGGTGAGGTCTTCCGGGTTGCCGGTCACCTGGCCGAAGGCCCCCACCTCGCTGCGATCTACGGAGGCGAGCAGCCGGACCGAAAGCTGGTCCGTGGGTTCGGCAAGCAGGATCCCCCGGAAGTTCAGCGCCTCGAAGTCGTTGACGTCCTCCTCGCCGCCGATCACGTCGATGTATCCCGGTCGGGCGTATCGCCCGCCGGACAACCGCAGTGCCATCTCGTCCTGGACCAGGGGAATGTTGATCATCCCGCGCGCGCCAAGTTCCGTACCACCGTCGGTGGCATTGAAAGCATCTACCTCGACCTTGCCTCCAAGTGCCCCCAGGTCGGGGTCCTGCGTAAAGTAGCGAACCGCTCCAGCGCTCGCGCCCTCGCCGAAGAGCGTGCCTTGCGGCCCTCGCAGCACCTCCACCCGTTGCAAGTCGAAGAAGCGGACGTCGAGCTGGGCGCCGCCGACGGTATTCAACGGGACATCGTCCAGGTAGGTGCCGACCGGCACCGCACTCGGTGCCAGGTCCTGGGTAAGCAGGAAGCTGGAAACGCCACGGATGTTCATGGAATCGCGATTCGGCCCGCGCTCCTGCACGTTGAGGCTCGGCGTCGCACGAACGAGCGAGGCCAGGTCATCGATGCCGAGTTGCTCCAGGTCGCCTTCGTCGAATGCCCGAATCGACTCGCCCACGTCCTGAACCGTCTGCTCCCGGAAACGCGCGGTCACGATGACTTCCTCGATGGCCGTATCGGCCCGTTCCCGCTCATCCTGCTGTTGCGCCATTGCCGGCGAGCCCTGGATAGCGGCCATGCTACCCGCGGCCATGGCTATCGCGACGATCCTGTGCTTACCCATTCACTTGCTCCATATTTGTTCGGTTACGAGTTTCAGAATTCTTTGGTCAATGACAGCCCGAACGTCCGTGGGCGGATCACGTTCAGGATGTAAACGCCCGTGGCCCCGCTCGCGATCTCCGGCTCCGCGCTGAGAATGCCGAGCTCATCCGTCAGGTTGTGAACGAACGCCGTCGCCGTCCAGCCGGAGAATTCGAGTCCGGCCTGGAGACCGAGCGTCGTGTACGAGGGCAGCTTCGATCGCGTCGCCAACGGGCTGGATGAGAAGGAGGCGTAACGATCGCCGACGTAGGCGATCGATCCACCGACTACCGCTTGCACTTCCGACGACACCGAGAATTCCCGATCCAGTGACAGGGATGCGGTCCAGTCGGCGGAGTACGGCAGACGGTCGCCGGCATCGGCAATGATGCCGCCCTCGGTGGGCTCGCTGAGCTCGGCGTCCGTATACCCGAGGCTTGCACGCAGGCTCACGTCGTCCCACAAAAGCGCTTGCGCGATCGCTTCCAGCCCCTGGCTGCGCGCTTTTCCGGCATTCGTGTAATAGAGGAACTCCGTGGCCGGATCGCGCTGCTGAAGCTGCAGGTCCGACCACCTTATGTGGTAAGCGGAGACGTCGATCGACAGGCGCCTGTCGAGCAGCTCGCCCTTCATGCCAACCTCGTAGCTCAGGGTTTCGTCCGGGCCGAAGGTGCCGGGAAAGCCGAAGCCGGCTCCCGGGTTCGGTCCGCCGGGCCGATAGCCCGTCGCAACGCGCCCGTAGAGCATCAGCTCGTCCGACAACCTGAAGCGCGGCGAAAAGAGGTACGTTGTCGATGAATCGTCGGATTCGGCGTGCACGGTATACGGCGGGTCGTACAGGGGGCCCGCGATGTGCTCGTCGAATACCTGCTCGTTCTTACTGAACCGGCCGCCGACCTGCACGTCGAAGCGATCGGTAAAATGCCAGGTCACCGCGCCGAACAACGCCTTCTCCTGCAGCGTCGACGGGAAGTGGTCGGGGAACACCAGGACCTCCGGTGCGCCCGTTTCCGGATCGACGCCGTAGATGTTGTAGGCCACGTCGGAGTCTTCGTCCGTGTAGAACGCGCCAGCCAGCCATTCGAGGCGGCCGTCACCCGTCGACGAGAATCGTAGCTCCTGCGAGAATTTGTTGGTCTTAGATGGAATAAACGTGGTGCTGCCCAGGTCGTCTCGCCCGGTAGCCAATTCGGTCAGGATCCCCAGGAAGTTCGTGATGTCCCGGGCTTCGAGGGAATCGCTGACGTTGTATCCGGTGACCGACGTCAACAGCGACCAGCCCAGGTCGACTTCGAGAGTGGCGTCATACTGCTGGATCTTGCGTTCGTAGACGCCGGTTCTCGGCAGCCGGTTGTGCGTCAATTCTCCGTTCAGGGGCCGCAGGGCGGCGTCAGCCTCGATGTCTGACGCACCGTTGCCCTCGGCGTTCTGGTACAGGGCGGAGACACGAAGAGAGGTGTTGTCCGAGATTTGCCAAAGCGTGGAAACGCGTCCTCCCCACACATCGGCGCTATTGACGTCGCCCTCGGCGTGCGCGGGATCATCCACGAAGCCGGGATCCTGCCGGACGAAACCGCTGACCGTTGCCGCAACCGTGTCGCTCACCAGCGGAATGTTGGCGGCCCCCCGCAAGGCATAGCCGCTGTCGCCGTCGTCGACCGTGAAGCCGTCGACCTGGAGCCGGCCGGTCAGCAGGTCCATTTCGGGCTTTTTGGTCACGTAGCGCACCAGCCCGCCGAGACTCGAAGCGCCGTAGATTGTCCCCTGCGGGCCCCGCAGCACCTCGACCCGCTCCAGCATCGACGGATCGATATCGGCCGCCAGCAGGCTGGCATACGTGAATCCCGCCGATGAGCCGATCGGCACGTCGTCGATGGTCACGCCCACGGTCGGCTGACTCGCCCCGCCGGTCGTGATACCGCGGATCGCGAGCGTCATGTGCCCGCCGGAGCCGGTATTCACGGCGAGACCAGGCACTTCGGCATAGTAGTCCTCCAGCCGGAGCTTCTGGCCGGACTGCAGCGATTCCGCTCCGAGAACCGCGACGGACACCGGCACGTCCTGCAGCCTTTCGGCGCGCTTCTGGGCCGTAACGATTATTTCGTCGAGCACGTGCTCGCCGGGAGCGGGAGGCTGCTGTGCCTGCACCGCCGTCGCAGCCGTGAACAGTCCGAGCGCAATCGCGCACGGGATGAGCGGGTGAATAGCCTGTTTGATCATTGACTTGCCTCGGACTTGTCTCACGGTGCCTGGTGCTGCCGTGCGGTGCGGTTCAATGACAGGACGCAAGTTGCGCTACCGACCTCAACGGGTCCCACCTAATTGAGGGATGCCCTTGCACACGCGTCTTGATTCGATACGACTCGGCACGGGAGCGATCGGTCATGGCAACAAACCTTCGAAACTTGAGCTGCGCAGCGTCGCTGGCCCTCATTGCCATCGCAGGAGCCCGGGCGACGGCGGACGAGCGCGACACGAGTGCCCTGTTTGCGCACCAGGATGTCAGCGAAACCGTCGCCAGCCACGGCCTGGTCACCGGCACTACCGGTGCGGCCGCGCAGGAAGCCGGGATCCGGATGCTAAAGGCCGGTGGGACGGCCGCCGATGCGGTTGTCGCGACCGCAATGACCCAGGTCTGCCTGGCGGCGGGTTCCTGGGTCAGCTATGCCGGACTGATGAACGTCATCTATTACGATGCAGAGTCGGACCGGGTCTTCAACATGAACGCGTCCTACGACACGGTCGAGGAAGAAACCGATGCCGCATCCATTCCGAAGCCGGATTTCTCCAAAGGGCTGAGCGGCGTACAACTGGAGCCGACCGGGCGCTCCGTGCTCGTGCCCGGATTCCTGAAGGGTGCGGAAGCGCTGGTCGAGCGGTTCGGCAACTTGCCGCTCGAGACCGTCGTGGCGCCGAGCGTGCGCTGCGCTGAAGACGGGTTCGCCCTGCCGGCAGGCATGGTCCAGCAACTGGAGTTCCGCAGGGACGTGCTTTCCCGGGACCCGGAAACCCGTGCAATCTACTTCAAGGATGACGGCTCCGATTACGCGGCCGACGAAACGTTCAAGCAGCCGGCGCTTGCAGAGACGTTGGCCCGCTTCGGCCGCGAGGGCGCCGACTATATCTACAAGGGTCCATGGGCAGAGAAGCTCGTCCGCAAGACTCGCGAGCTGGGCGGCAAGCTCTCGATGCGCGACATGGAAACCTACGATGTCATCTGGGGAGAACCGGTCCACGCGGCGTATCACGGATACGAGGTCTACAGCCATGGCCTGCCGGCGGCCGGCGGCGTCAATACGCTCGAGGCTTTGGCGCTTGCCGATCTTGTCGGGCTGGCCGACATGCCGCACTACAGTGAATCGGCCGAATCGACCTACTGGCTGAGTGTCATATCCGGGGTTGCCATACCCCTGACGTACGGTGCGGCAGCGCTCGGCGAAGCGTTGCAAATGGACCTGTCATACGCAGCCCGCCTGAAGCCCGAAACGAGTGCCGCGCTGTGGGAGGTGGTCAAATCCGGGCACTTCCCCGGGGTCACCCCGCCGGTGAAGCCGGCGCACTCGGACGGTGTCGTGGTCGTCGACGAGCACGGCAACGTCGCCGCCATGGTGCATTCGATCAACACGGTGTCCTGGGGCACGAACGGCTTGAATATCGGCGGTATCTCGATCCCCGACTCGGCCGTGATCCAGGTCGATGCGGTTGCCGCGACGGTACCCGGCGAGCGCCTGACCGACCCGACCAATCCCGGCCTCATCATGAAAGACGGTCAGCCCTACGTCGGCTACGCATCCATCGGCGCCGGGCTCCACCAGCGAACGACGGCTGCCTTGATCAGTATCATGGACTTCGGCATGACGCCACAGGAGGCCATCGATGCGCCTGCTTTCGGCGCGAGAGCGTTCGGCGGGGGCACGACGCAGACGTTCGGCGCCGGCGAACTCTCGGACGAAATGAAGACGCAGCTCGAAGCGATGGGCATGGGCATCGAGGAGAACGATGCCATGCGCGGATACTGGGTCGGGATCATGATCGAGCCCGAAACCGGGCGCCTGCTGGGTGGAGGACCCCGGGAGTTCGATATCTCGATGGGCGGCAGGGCCGTCGGCTACTGACACGAGGCTTCGACCCGGCCCGGCGTCGACGCGAACGCGTCAGGCGGCGAGCACGCGACCCCGGGTTCAGGATGTTGCGGGGATCGAGGCCGGTCTTCAGCTTGCGCATGAGGTCGATCTCCCCTCGCGTGCGACTGTGGCGCAGCCAACGAATCTTCTCCGTGCCGATTCCGGGCTCGGCCGATGCGGAGCCGCCGATCGCCTTCAGCGGTCCGTAGACGTCGTGGCCGGAGTGCTTCTTTTGCCAAGGGCTTACGGTTGAAGCGCCGTGAAAAAAGGTGGGGCTTTTGCTATTGGTAAGGAATCACCGATGAGGTATTCCGACATGCAGAATCGTCCCCTTGGCCGCTCCGGCCTTGCGATTGCCCCCCTGGTCCTCGGCGGCAACGTGT